>DATLTL010000025.1:0-10687 GCA_035533635.1 Nitrososphaerales archaeon | reverse complement strand
AATCCAGTTTTGACCTGGCTTTCTCTTCTCTTGATAGCGTTTTACGAACGTCCGCCTGTTGCGACTTCTTGGTGTAGGGCTGTCTCGAACTCGTCCCTGAATTTTTGGAGTCTGCGAGCGGACTTTTCCGGCCTTGGTAAGTGATCCGTGGGTTGGCGCGTCTATTCACCCTTCTTTGATAATTTGATATTTGTCGGCGGTGTATTTGAATCTTCTGCACTGAAATTTGGAGGCAAAAACCCTTCGACGATCACATCATCAAAGAACCCTTCTTTCATCAGTAGTAATGTGTACTTTTTTCTTAAAGATTCAACACTACTTTTGTATCGCCGAATTGTTTCCATTTCTACTGCAATGACTCTTCCATCTGGTGAAATGGCTATGATATCCGGTACTCTATTGTGACGTGTATAATTTGAGGTGCAAAACGTTCTGTATCCTTGTGCCCTAAGTTCTAGCTCTTTTCTAAGAACCATATCTTCGTAATATCTTCGTGTGATCTTTTTCCTTGCCAACATCGCAGGAGCGTTGAGAAGTCGCATGAAATCTGGTTGCCCGTGATGTGGTTGTTCTGTCACAAACGCCTCCATTTGCGGCATTCCCTTGTTCCAACCTCCGACAAGCCGCCAACCTAGCCGCTCTCTCGTAAAACCATGAACTTCGATCTTATGCAGGCCAAGTTTCCCTCGAGTGTCAAATACTTCTTTGCAAATAGAGCACCCCTTCGCTCGATGTTTTCCAACATTATGCCCAGTGAACGCGCGCTTTGTTGGAAAGTCGATCTTGCAAATTTCGCATCGAAATGTCGAAGAGCCAGAAATATCTATGTTGTCAGGCAATGTCAATTAGAGACCGGATACTGCTCTAAATGAATGTAGTAGATGAAGGAGATTCCGCTTGTAGTGTAAGAAACTAGAGCTCCTGCACTAGGAAAGTTTGGGTATCGGAAAGTCAAAGGGTACATCATGGCTAGCATTCGGACTTGCAGCTTCAGAGCCAATAGACTTCGGGTAGACTTTGAATCACCAAACGCTTTAAGACGGACGCCAAAAATTGTTTGGTTGACAATAGTTGACATCATACCTCGTCGCGAGCGAGTTGGGACTAGTGCTGCTCGATGAAGCGAAAAAACCGATTTCCAAGTCAGAATTTGCTCCCAGTGAAAGAGCAAAGAATTTTCTGGACGCCAGCGCCGGGACGATCTCTGAATCGCAATTAAAATGGCTCAAAGAAAGCATCCGTGAAGACACGCCGCTTTACGCTGAGACTCAAATCGCGCAAGCCCTACGTACTTCATTTCCTAACGCGCAGGCTATTTCAGACGAGGCGCTTCGAGGCATCAAGAAAAATCAAATTGAAATTCTCGTTGAATCTGGTCTCGCGTCATCCAGAGAAGAAGCGGAGCAAGCTATCAGGCAAGTATCACTTGACATTTCCAACATGCGAATCAAAGAGCAATCTTCGAATCCGGATTTGCAGGCCATGGAATCGGTCCAGGCGCTGGACGAAGTTGACAAAACCGCGAATATCATAAGCTCCAGACTGCGCGAATGGTACGGCCTTCACTTTCCTGAGCTCACGTCTATGGTTGACGACAACATTTCTCTGGCAAAACTGATTATCAACTTCAAATCGCGAACCAATTACGACGCTGATCTATTGGAACAGATGGGCTACTCCAAAGCAAAGAGCAAAGCAATCGAAACCTCGGCGAAGAATTCCAGGGGAGCCGATCTCCGCGACGAAGATCTTTCAAGGATAATACAATTGGCTGAAGAGGCCCAGCACCTGTTTTCTCTGCGAGACAAGCTAGCTTCCCATGTTGAGAAGACTATGAGACAGGTTGCGCCGAACCTAAGTGAAATCGCTGGCGCCAGTATTGGGGCTCGCTTGATTGCTAGGTCAGGGGGCCTAAAGAAACTCGCAATTTTGCCGGCTAGCACGATTCAAATTCTTGGGGCGGAAAAAGCACTGTATCGCGCGCTGAAAAGTGGCGCGAGGCCACCAAAGCATGGAATACTCTTCCAGCACGCTGCTGTCCACAGCGCGCCAAAGTGGCAGCGAGGAAAAGTAGCGAGATCCGTCGCAGGAAAGATTGCAATAGCTGCTCGGATTGATTTGTTCCGCGGCACGAAGGACGAGAATATCTTGGCGTCACTCGAGACGCGACTGGACGAAATCAAAGTGAAGTACAAAGATGCGCCCAAAGAACAGCGGGAATTCACTCCGAGACCAAGGTTTGAGGGTCGAAGAGACGGCGGAGTAAGAAGGGACGACAGGTTCAGCAAGCGCGGCAGAGGCGATCGGCCTCAGAGAAAGCGCGGCCATGAGCGACGATAGTTCCGTATCCAAGCTTTTTCAGGGAGTTTTCCAGGTACCGGACCCTAGATACCCCACAAAGAAGATACTCGCTACAAGAAACCTAAACCCCGGCCGCTCAATCTACGGAGAATCTTTGGTCAAGCGAAAACTTGACAGCGAGTCAGTCGAGTTTCGATCTTGGGATCCTTTTAGGAGTAAGCTTTCCGCCGCGGTCCTAAACAGATTGAAACATTTTCCATTCGCTGAGGGTACGTATTGTCTGTATTTGGGTGCATCAACGGGGACGACCGTGTCTCACATCTCTGACATTCTCGGAAACAGTGGAAGAATCTTCGCGGTCGAGATGGCTGCGCGAGTCGCTAGAGAATTCTTGGAAAACGTCGTGAAGTACAGGAATAACATAGTCCCGATCGTCGAGGATGCAAAGCATCCGGAGAAATATCCCGCGATCTACGGCAAGATTACCGTGGTTTATTCTGATGTTGCGCAACCAGACCAAACTGAAATTGCGATTCAAAACTGCAACATGTTTTTGGAAAATCAGGGATTTTTGTTTCTGGTTGTCAAAGCGAGCAGTATCGATGTCTCAAAGTCAAAGAATGAAGTCTTTCAGGATCAGGTGAAAATTCTGGAAAGATCCAATTTCGCTGTTTTGGAGCAAATCGACTTGGAGCCGTTCGACAAGAACCACGCAATGATCGTTTCAAGAAAAGCCTAGTCTGTTGACAAAGTCTGGACGACGATTTCGGTATCTAGCCCCTGCATTCGCCTCACGGTAAGCCATGACATTCTCGTGAAAGCAGGGAATTCTTTCGCGGCTTCAAACGATTGCTTGAGATATGAAATTGTGTCAGGATCAGACGGATACCCGCTTCCAAACTTGCCGTGTTTTTTGTGCAGTCTCTTTATTGCCGAGTCGCGTGTCACTTTGGCGATTATTGAAGCCGCTGAGACGATCGGGTGATTCCGGTCTGCATGATGCTCGCTCTTTATCTTCTCGGAGATCGGGTTTTTTTCACCTACGGTGAATTTCCTACCTAGCCTTTCTGCGATCATGTCCGAAATCAAATAGCCAAATCTCTCCTGGTTAGTGTCGCAACAATCGACATAGGCGAGATCGAAACGGAGTTTGGAGAGGACTTTGGCCATCACCCTCGCTTCAAGGTAGTTCAGGCGGAAGAGTTTCTGGCCATTAAAGACTACGCGATCGATCGCTTGTGGTTGAATCTTCTCGTAGACGACTGCCTTTGAGATTTTCTTGATCTCTTTGTAGAGAGATTCCCTTTTGTCTGGAGGGAGAAGCTTCGAGTCCTTGACACCGAGCCTTTTGAGTTTTGGAATCATTGCTTCATCGATCGAAACGCCAGCTATGACGAGCGGTCCGAGTACGGAACCTCTTCCCGCCTCATCAACACCCGCGACAATCAATTCTTATCTTTCCCGACGCCAGAGAGGAATCGAATTATATCTTTCTGCAGCTCTATCGTGACCAATTCCCTGTTTTCGAAATCCAGCTCTTGTTCTGCCGCTTCCGGGGACGAGCGAAGCTCTTCGATCAATGGATCTGCGTATCTCTTGTGCACCACACAAATTGAAGGCTTTGACGACTCGAGAATTGCCGAGCGCACTGCTTTCCTGAATTCAGGGCTCAAGAGCTCCATTGGCCCTACTTCATCGCAAACGATGAGATCGGAGTGCTCCTTTGCATGTTCCAAGGCGCTAACCGAGAGGCCAGCCAAGGACTGCAAACTTATCCTGTATTTTCCAATCCTCGGACCAGTAATGCCGGTTGCGCTTGCGAGAATCTCGGACTCTTCAGTAGCCAAGTTCACAATGCTGTATCCTTCTCTCTCGCCTTTGCTTCTTATCTCTCTTGTGAGTATTCCTCCGACCGTGAATCCCTTTGATTTGACGCCGAACAATATACGCGAAAGCGCTGTTGATTTTCCAGATCCTGGCTCCCCTGTCAAAAGCCAGATCCTCTTTCCCGCCAGAATCGCTCACTTCTAACAAAGTGTCCAAGTAAGCATTATTTTAATGGTCGTAAATGGAGTAAATATCGGAATGTCCGTTCCGATCCTGACTTCAACGACGGTAGAAGGCACGACCACCCTCGTCGTACCTGAGCAAGACGAGCCTACAAAATTTCCGACTTTCTTCAATCCCAGAGGGAGATATGTCCGCGATGTCTCGATTGTTTGTTACAACGCGTTTGCTTCTCCCCGGAAGGAAGACAATCTAGCTTTCGCCGACTCGCTCGCAGGTTCGGGTGCGAGAGGAATCAGAGTAGCAAACGAAGCAAGCGGTTTCTCGACAGTAATCCTGAACGACATCAGCTCTACCTCAATAGATCTCGCAATAAGGTCAGCGGAAATAAATCACGTCACGGAGAAATGCAAGTTCTCGAAAAAGGAAGTCTGTTCGTTTCTTTCAACGCGCGAAGAGAATAATGGTGAAAGATTCGATGCCGTAGATGTTGATCCCTTTGGAACACCCAGCCCCTTTGTTGACAGCGCTTTGAGATCGATCAAAGACGGAGGCTTGCTTTCTCTTTCTGCGACAGACAGCGGGGTACTGTGCGGGGTTTATCCCAAGGTCACATTAAGGAAATACCTGGGACTGCCGCTTAGGTCGGAATACTCACATGAAGTGGGGATGCGCTTACTTTTCGGTTTGCTTTCAATGACTGCGATGAGGTTAGAATTATCCATCGAACCACTGTTCTGTCATCATGACATGCATTATTTCAGAACATATTCGCAGATCCGAGTTGGTAATAATCATTCGCGGGAAAATGAAGAAATGATCGGCTACATCTTGCACTGTTTCAGATGCTCTTACAGAAGTGTTGTTTCGCGCGAAGAATTGTTTTCGATGAAGGGGAAGCAAGAGAGGCAGATTTCGCTTAATTGTCCTAGCTGCGCAAATTCGACTCTTCGGGTCGGAGGCCCCATGTGGACCGGCAAGATTCAATCAAAAGATTTTGTAGATCGCTGTGCCGGAATCTCAAAAATACCCTTGTTTGAGCCAGAACTAGATTTGCCAACTTACTACGATCTATCAGAAATGGCGGATAGAATGGGCGTGCGCACCCCTAGAATATTGGACGTGATTTCGAAGCTCAAGTCAACCGGTCGGTCTGCCAGCCGTACTCGTCTGAATCCGGGGGCTGTTCGGACTGACGCGACTCTTCCCGAGATTCAAGAGGTCTTGAAGGAACTTGCCCTTTGAAACCCATCGAAACAAGGTAAATCTCGCTACTTTCGTTTCTGCTCGCCTCTGGTTTTGATATCTCCACTCGCGAAAAGGACTCTCTCAGTCTCTTGATTAGAAAATCGAGTTCTCCTCCGTGAAACGCCTTCATTACGTTGGAGCCATCAAGTGTCAACGTCTCAGGAAGCAATTCGAGGACCTTGTGGCACAACTCCATTTGCCTGAAATGATCCATGTCCCAGATGCCAGAAATTTTCGGAGAAAGATCTGCTAGCACGCAGTCAGCTTTTCCTTTTCCCATGGCATCACACAATCTCGTGACAAAGCCTTCGGAAGTTATGTCGTCGTGAAGTATCCTAACGTTTTTCTTTTTGATTGACTTTACCTGCACGATGTCAACTCCGATCACAAGCCCTCTTTCACCTACAAGATCTGATGCAATTTGTAGCCAGCCACCGGGAGCGCAACCAATGTCCACTACCTTGCTGCCCGCCCTAATTATCTTGTACTTTTCATTTATCTGCAGAAGCTTGTAAGCGGCCCTGCTTCGATATCCTTCTTCTTTAGCTCTGCGCCTGAATTGATCGCGCTTTGCTTCATCCAATCGCAATTAAATTCTGCATCTGTTTTGTGAAGAAAGGAAATCAGTGTGAAATCGTACTAACAATGGCAAATCCGATTATCGCATGGCTGCTGCAGCAACTCGCTTTATGTTGGACTGCTGACGAATGGCCTGTGGAACTTGCGGTGCCAGAATAATGCTCTCTCTATATTCTTTCACGACCCATTCAGAAATCCAGGGACAGGAAAGAGGACTGACAACACCAGTTAGCGAGCACTTTGCTTCGTAAGGACACGTAGTGCAGGGAGCTTGCTCAATTGACTTTATCTGGACGGGCATTCGCAACGGCGTGAGTTTGTACGTCCACCGACCATCTTCAAGCACTTTCTCGCGTCGAATCATTCCACGTCTTTCCAGCCGGATAACCAGCCTTGAGCCATCCCTGCTCGAAAGCCTTAGATCCTTCCACACAATACTCTGCAGCACTCCCTCGCTGCCATGATCTATCACGTGCTTGTAGACGTTTGAAGTAAGATCGATTGACGTATCTTCCTGATTAGAGAGGTTTGTGGACACCAAGTTCACCGATAAGGTAGATAGAGGAATAATTGGGAGAAAGTAGGATTAAAACGTTTCAAATCTCAGGGCAGCGGAGAGCGGAGTTTTTGCCTAATCACGAATTTTTCCAGTATTTCTCGGCATCTGTTCCTAACTGTTACCTCTGTTACTTCGGCAAACTCCGCAATTTCACGCTGCGGGATGTGGGCCCCGCACATGACTGAGGCGATGTAAACATACGCTGCGGCCAGACCGGCGGGAGTCTTACCACTAGAAATCTCACTTTCATTTGCATGTTCCGCGAGTTCAAGCGCCAATCGTTCCACCCTAGTGTTGATCTTTTCCTTGTTCACAAGTTTTGAAATGTACTTTTGCACTGTGGGCGGAGGAACGTAGTTGTTCTCAACTTCATTTATCAGGAGGCGGTAGTATTTGGCCGCTGCTCTGCTCTGGATTCCCGCAGCTTTCGATATCTCCTTCAGCGACCTGTTTACATTGCTCCTGCGGCAGGCAAGGTACAAGGACGCCGCGGCCATTCCTGAAATTGACTTACTCTTTGAAACAGCCTGCTTTGCGGATTTCCTGAAAATGAGGGATGCATCTTCCACGATCGAAGAGGGCAGCCGCATAAGATCGGCAGCTTCTGATATCTTGCCCAAGGCAATGGAAAGGCTTCTCTCGCCTGAAGTCGACGTGCGAATCCGTCGTTGCCATTTCTTCATCTGCTGGGCTGTCTGTCTATTGTAAGAATCCAGAAATTTGCCGTGGGCGTCGCGGTTATCTGCCGAAATGTCTGTCGAGAGGCCCTGATCATGCAATGAAAGAGTGCTTGGCATTCCCACGCGCATCTTCTTACTTCTTTCTTCATAGTCCATCGACTTCCATTCTGGAGTCGCGTCAACGCCTTGATCAATTGCAACGTAACCGCAGTGAGGACAAAGTATCTCACCCTTTTCGGTGTCACCGATCAGCTTACCTCGGCAAATTGGACACTCATTTAGTCCCCTAATTCCCTCATCCTTGCGCGCCGGAAACATTTTCCTGTCTAGCTCCTTCTCACTGAGCTAGGCCCAGGGCCCTTCCTGCCCCTGTCTCTTGACCTTGGACTAAAATTGCGATCAGGAAATCTTTTCTCTCCAAAAGTGTCCTCTTCGACAAACAATTTCGTGCCAGCTACTCTCTCAATGCGATCAGTGAGAGGCTGCGCCGATAGGTAAGGCGAGGAAACCGGGCCAATTATTTCGAGCACTTTGCAAGTACGTCTTCCTTTTTCGTCAACAAGCATTGAACCCTCTCTTGGCGGAGAGCTTGTGGCTTTGATTATTAGCCGGCCGCTCCGCGCGAGGTGGAGAACCGTGCCTGCTTCTTTCAACGCCTCGATTGACAGAGCCAATCTTTTAAGCGTTCTTTAGTCCGAGTATGGATTTTGGCATCGCTACCGGCTTGCAATTTTTCTTGCAACGCTGGAGATCGAATCTGAAACCGTACTGTTTTCTGCTAGATCCGAAAGTACTCTTAGCATTACTAATTGTCTGTGAAGGTTCTTTTTCACCTCTAGTTTGAAAGTATCCAAACTGAGTTTTCCTTTCTCTGAGGAAACATACCTTTTGATTCCTGGTTCTCCCGTAGGAACACGAATTATCAACCCATTTTCTTCCATCTCGCCAAGTAGATAGTAAACAGAGCCGGGGCTAGGTGACCAGAGATTTTCTGTCATTTCTGGCACATCATGCATTATCTCCACTCCGGTTACTGGCTTTGTGGAGGCTATCTTCAGGATGAGCATCTTGAGGAGTCCCTTTGGAGCAAAGACTTCGCTCCTATTATTTGACATGGCATAGCCCAATTCCTCGTTGGATAAAAACAATAGCCGAGCTGACTAGAATTGATCGAAACGCGTCTCTAAATTATCATAATGATTAAATCTTTGACTAGTAATGGTTTGAAAACCTAACCTTCCAATCCGAACAAATTACGTTGAATATTGAAATGACTGAAATTAGCCAAACAAAGCTTTCGGAATTATCTGACTAAATCATGAAACTGAATGAAGATATTGTGGTAGTCGCAATATTCGAGAAGAGCGGCAAACTTGTGTTCCGGAAGTTGAGAAAGAAATACGAAAAGAAATTGAAAGATTTAAGCAAGCAAGTTGAGATTAGCATTGTCAGGTCAATAATGATGCTAAGTATAGCCGATTCGGCAGACAGATTGCTTGGTAAAACGGAGTACCTCCTGATATGCAGAAAGAATTACAAGAGTTTGGTTCAAATATTCCCGTCTACTAACTTGGCATTGAGGATCACTTTCAAGAACCGAATGTATGGAAAGATTCTTTACAACCAACTCATTCCTCTGTTGAAAAAATATGCGCGGGAGTTTAAGCCCTCCCTATCGTCTGCATAATCTCTTGGTGAGCCAAAATGCGAATTGCTTATGGTGAAGGGGCAGTCGTCGCGATACTGATCCCATTTGTTTTGCTCTTTCTTGGACTCGTCACTACATTGGTAACATTCTTTCTCATCTTTTTGTTATTTGGAGTTTGGTCGATCGTTTCTTCATTTGTACTTGCTGAGAAGCAGGAGAGAAACATCTACGTAGCTTGGGGGCTTATCCTATCATGCGCTTCAACAATTTTCGTGATATCAATATCCTACGCAATTGCCCTAATCTTGATCGCGATAATCGCCTCGTTGTTTATCTTTGTCGCAAAGAGAGAAAAACCTAAACCTACACTCCCCCAATTCAAAACAAATAGCCCAAAGGAGTTGTAGATTACCTAGTGCTAAGCGCATCAGCGGCAAATCGGGAAAAGATCTAGCTGTGAGTCACTACTGGACTTCTATGTTGGAGGCAGCGTAGCCAAGTCTTATGAGATTTTCCTTGGCAGCTTCTCTGTGATCTCCCTGTAACATGATAAGTCCGTCTTTGGCGCTACCGCCCGCGGCGAGTTTCTTTTTGAGCTCGCGTGAAACCTTTTCCAGCTCGCCCCTTTCATCAGGAAGTCCACTGATCAATGTAGTTGGTTTCCGGAACCTTCGAGTCTCAACTCGTATTATTATGCGAACTTGATCCTTATCCAAATCTTGCAGAAAATCATTGAAATTTACATCGTCGTCATTCGAACCCATTAGTGATCTTCTCTTGTGACCTTTTTTCTAGTTATTTGCAGTCCTTACTTAGAGTATCGCCGCAAGAATGATCACGAGAATGCTCAGGACGCCCAGAATTTGTGCTCCGCGCTTTGCCGTGGCAGAGGTTTGATCCATTATACCAGAAAATTCTCTCAGGATTTCGCTGCCAATCGTTTTGACCTGGCTCGTAACGCTCAGGGAAGAATACGAACCTGGCCCGATTCTGCTATTCGCCTTTTCATACAACGATCTTAGGATCTTGGTGAAATCGCTTACTGAAACCACATCGCCGAGTGCAAGATAACCCTTCGCACCCGAGGTCTTTGCGGCGGTAACGTGTGTATCAGACGTGCACAATTCGAGTATCTTCGTCCCCGTCTCATTTTCGAACTCGCGAAAAACATCCTCCCTGAAGCCGATTTTCGAATTATTGGCGTCAACTATCACGAAGCAGAATTTATTGTCCTCAACTTCGAAAACTAGCAGCCCCAATCCTGCTGGGCCAATATCCTTCGGAACTGGCGTGTCGAGCTCCGAGCTGTGTGCGAATCCAACCTTGATATCACTCCTTTTGGATTTCGTCAACGCTTCGATTGTTTCGGTAGCAGCAATAATAGCATCCTTACACTCTGTTTCATTTGGTTTTGGGCCCTCCGAATTGTGTGTGTCAATGACGAGAGCTAGTTTGAACCCTGCGGCATTAGCGCGAGATTCAATGTCCATTCTCACTTTGACCGGAAAATCTTCCATACCATGCGGCGCCTGAGTAATCGCGATCAAACATGTCGATCCGAATACAATGCCAGTCACGGTAGCTTTGCCTTGCTTTCTTACGATTGGCGCAGACATGGATACGCCTTGGTCGATTTGTTTTGCCTCCCTCAGCGACCCAACGTAG
>DATLTL010000024.1:0-3554 GCA_035533635.1 Nitrososphaerales archaeon | reverse complement strand
GAATCATTGCTCTTGGCGAGGGGTATGAGCGCTGCGAGGGAATGGCATTATTCACTCAACGCAGTATTCTTTCATCTCGTCGACAGCATGAATCCATTCGAGAGCATGGTTTTTGCGACGACAAATCGCGTCGATTTGATGGACGCTGCTGTGACAACTCGACTTTACAGTGTCCCACTTTCAAATGTCCCGCTCAAGGAACTCATTCGCTATACTAGCGGAATGCTAGAAAGCATGCTTGGGCCTGGTCCTAAGAAAGACGTCGTCTTGGAAGTCGTCGGAGAGAAGCTGAAGACCATCGATAAGCCCACGATTCGCGACTGCAGGCAGCTAGCGATTATAAGCTGCATCGAAAAGGGCGTCCTGTCCGACGCTTAACAGACAAAGCCCTTTTTACGCTGGTTCCTAAACACCCAGAAAGACCTTGCGATGCAACAGGAAAAAAACGAGAACGCTTCTACGAAAGAATTCCTGAATTTTATTGGAGGAGAATGGGTTCGATCCTCGAGCGGAGAGACTTTTCGAACCCTTGACCCAGCAAACGGTGAAGTTGTTTCAACCTGCCAGAACTCTATCGTCGAGGACGCTAGACTCGCGATAGATTCCGCAGACGAAGCTCTCAAAAAATCATGGTGGGCTACAGACACACAGCAGCGATCATCTGTTCTAGCAAAGCTTGCTCGATTTCTCGCGTCGCAAAAGATGGAGGATGCTGCAACGATTCTCACAAGAGAATGCGGAAAACCATTCAAATTTAATCTAGTGGAATACACAAACTTCCCTGCGGTCGTGGAGAACGCAGCATTTAGGGCAAGATTCCTAACGGGGACGCTGACTAATTCAAAATCTGATTCGCTCGAAATGTCTCTGCGCGAGCCAGTTGGCGTAGTATCAATAATAGTTCCGTGGAATGCGCCGATTTCTTTGCTTGGTCGCTCGCTTGCCCCAGCACTTGCTGCGGGTTGCTCGGTCGTGATAAAACCAGCCAGCGCCACAGCTGGAGGAACAATGGATCTGATTAAAATCATTAGCAGCTTCGATGGCTTACCAAAAGGCATCATCAATTGCGTGACGGGACCGGGTGGAACAGTTGGATCAGAAGTAACGAAGAATAAGAAAGTCGATATGGTCAGTTTTACAGGCGACTTGAGCACTGGGAGAGAGATTTTGAAAGCTGCCGCTGATACTGTGAAGAAGGTTTCGTTGGAATTAGGAGGGAAATCACCGAATATTGTTTTTGCGGACGCTGACATGGAGAACGCTGCCAAGGGAGCAGTAAGCGGGGCTTGTTTCTATCACGCTGGGCAGATCTGTTTTGCTGGCACAAGGATGCTCGTTGACGAGTCCGCTCATGAAAAGTTTGTCCGAGCATTCGAATCGACTGTATCAAAGATGAAAGTCGGGCACGGCCTGGATCCTTCATCGGAAATCGGCCCAGTTGTAAACAAAGCCCAGATGAACAAGGTGCTTGACTACATTGAAACTGGCAAGAAAGAGTCGAAGCTTGTCATGGGCGGTTATCAACTAAGAGAACCGGTTTACGAAAAAGGTAATTTTATCGCGCCGACTCTGTTTGACGATGTCCCGATGGATTCAAAAATAGCGCAAGAAGAGATTTTCGGACCAGTCGTTACCGTTAGCTCGTTCAAAGATGTCTCGGACGCTGTCGAGAAAGCTAACGACACCCACTACGGGTTGTCTGCTGCGATTTGGACCAATGATATGAGTAAGGCGCTACTTACTGCAAAGAAGACCAAAGCTGGAATGGTCTGGATCAACTCACAGCCGAGAGGCTCTGGCTTCTTTAACGGATTCGGCATTGTTGGCTCAGCCTACAAGGAGAGCGGAATCGGGTCGATGGGTAGTGTTGAAGAATACACTCTCCTTAAGAGAATTCACCTAGAGTTCTCCGGTAACTAACGCCAAACGCGTATTCCTCTGCAGCAATCTTCCAGGATGACCTTCGAATTTTATTAGAGGGGATTTACAGAGTTATAGAAGCAAGGAACAATTAAATAAGACGCGAAGTCGGTCAAATAGAAATGTTAGCGTTGCTGGCATCATCGAAATTCATGTTTTACTTGACTGCTTCAATTGGTCCTGAAGGAAGTTTTCTAGCATGAAAATGTCGATGGTCATAGACCTTGCAAAGTGCATCGGCTGTGACGCTTGTTCTGTCGCCTGCAAAATCGAAAATTCACTTCCTGAGGATATTTGGTGGGCTCCAGTGATCCAAAGAGAGGTTGGCAAGTTTCCTAAAGCTGGATTACAATTTTTACCGCTTCTCTGCATGCATTGTGAAGATCCCCCTTGCATGAAGTCTTGCCCAACAAAGGCAATTTCTCAGCGCTCTGACGGAATCGTTTTGATAAATGAGGATAGATGCGCTGGCAGCAGAGCTTGCATTTCGGCATGCCCTTACAACGCAATAAGCCTCTGGGATAAGAGGAGCGATGGAAATCCGGCGTTAGAAGACAGCAAGTTTCAGACTCCGGTTTCGTTGATGGCGGAGAAGAAACATCGCATGGGAGCCGCTCAAAAATGTACATTTTGTAGCCATCGCGTCGATTTTGCAAAAGAAAATGGGCTAACCCCGGGTGTAGATCGTATGGCAACCCCTGCATGTGTAGTAACATGCCCCGCTAATTGTCGAATATTTGGTGATGTCGAAGATCTGAACAGTCCGCCCTCAAAATACGTTAGGGAAGCCGAATCTGATGGGCGAACTGTTTTCGTACTGAGGCCCGAAGCGAAGTCAAAGCCCAAGGTTGCATATGTTTGGTAAACATGAGTGACTTCAAGGTGAGCCAAATTAATTCAATTTAACACACTTATTTCAGTTCCAACTCTTGATTACATCGCCATAATTTTCGTTGTGGTAGTTGGAGTTGGAATAATCTACAGATTCAGGATGTGGCTGAGGAACATTCCTCATGGATTCTTCCATGACGCGAGGAAATATCTTGGCTTCGGAAAACTTGCAAGTCTATTTTCTTCTGAACTTGTGAATGGAGTAGTCGTAGAGAGAAACGTCATTACAGATTCAAAGGCGAGATGGCTCTCGCACTTTCTTGTCTTTTGGGGATTCATTGGACTCGCTATTGCAACTGTTTGGGATGATGTTTTCTACCATCAGGGTACTCTGCCGCAACCTTTTTCGCTCCAGAATCCCGGGAATATAGTAGGGAACATCGCTGGCGTGATGGCAATTGTTGGAGCCACCATGATGCTGGGTAGGTATCTGTTCGTTCAAAAATTCAAGGAAAATAGGAAGGGCGACACCATTTTTTTCGTTATACTTTACATCGCACTGCTTACAGGTTTCGCTACGGAGTTCACAAGATATTCTGGCAGCACAGTGCCGGCAAACGCCAGTTACTTGATTCATTTGGCTATCGTTGGAGCACTTTTCATTTCTGCGCCTTTCACGCACTTTTTCCACGCGCTTCTCACACCCTTCGCTAGATACGTCGAACGGATTAGATTCGCTCTGCAAACGAAACGCGGTGATACTTACATTGGGGACAGGTTCCTGGATATGACGAAGAGCTCAG
>DATLTL010000023.1:0-3469 GCA_035533635.1 Nitrososphaerales archaeon | reverse complement strand
CTGACTCTGGCAAGAAAAGTACTGCTAAAACCATGGGGTGGGAAATTCGAACCTTGGTTCAAGCCCCCCACGATCCGCAGGCCTGTTGTTGAAGAGTTGCTAGAACCTACACGAATCTATGTCAAAGCGATCGCGGAAGCGGGAAAATCATCGGATCTGAAGGCCGCGGTCCACATTACGGGCGACGGATTCGCAAAGTTTCGCAGATTGCTTGTTTGGCGGAAAAAGGTTAAACAGTCCGGCATAAAAGTTGGGTTAAAGTTCGAGGGTTTGCGGCGGATGCCAAGTGTATTCAGGCTCATTCATGACACTGCGAGAGCCTGCGGCACCCCAATCTCGATGGCGGAGATGTTCAGGACTTTCAATATGGGATATGGATTTGCGGTAATTGTAAGCAAGAAAGAGACTGATTCTGTCCTCGATTCTTTGAATGGCTACTGTCGAGCGGAGAAAATCGGAGTCGTTTCAGTTGATGGCCAAATTTCCGTTACTACTCCAGACTCAGCAAAGCCGCTAATCTTGTAGTCGATTGCTAGGTGGAGACTGATTGAAATTCAAAGCTAGAATAGAAGTAAGACTACGAAAAGACGGCACTGATCCCGAATCCGAAACAATCAAGGAATCTTTACTGGATCTGGGATTCAAGGTTTCGCAAGCCAAGGTAGCGAAAATCTACGAGATAACGCTGGAAGCGGGAACAAGAAAGGACGCAGAATCGATTGTGAAGTCGATGTGTACTCGCCTGCTTGTAAATCCCAGCAAGGACGAGTTCAAGGTTGAGGTAGAACCGCTTGGTTCAAGAGCTTAGGCTAATCTCGATCGACGAGAAAAAAGCGTTCCAGCTGTGCCGGAGGTTGAAGACAGGTCTCAGCCAGGAAGAGGTTTCCGCTGTTAGGGCATACTTCAAGAAACTCGGCAGAGAGCCCACCGAGATCGAGATCCAAACTATTGCACAGACCTGGTCCGAGCACTGCTTTCACAAGGTTTTCAAATCGAAGATAAAGTACGGGAAGGAAACAATAGACGGCCTCTTTCGGTCTTACATTAAGAGAGCAACCGACGAGCTAGCACCCAACTGGGTGGTTTCCGCCTTTAGCGACAACGCCGGGATAATAAAATTTGAAGAAACCTATTCGATTGCGGCAAAGGTGGAGACGCACAACCATCCCAGCGCTATAGATCCATTTGGAGGCGCCGCGACTGGAGTCGGGGGAGTGATCCGCGATATCCTCGGAGTTTGGGCAGAACCAATCGCGAACACTGACGTCCTTTTTTTCGGTGAACTCAATTTCCCATACGAGAAGCTTCCAAGAGGAATCAAACACCCGCGCTACCTTCTGAACGGGGTCGTTGCAGGCGTTGGTATGTACGGAAACAACATGGGGATTCCCACGGTGAACGGAGGTGTCTATTTTGACAATTCGTATGCTGGCTATACGCTTGTCTTCTGTGGTTGCCTGGGCCTTCTGAAGAACCGAAACTACGCACGCGCCGCAAAGCCGGGCGATGTACTAGTGATCGCCGGATCAAGGACGGGTCGTGAAGGAATTCACGGCGTCAACTTTGCTTCCGAAAAGATTGGTGGTGACACCGACGAATCTCGCTCTGCAGTCCAGATTCCCGACCCGATCGTAGAGGAGAAACTCCGTCGCGCCGTCATGGAAATTGCTGACAGGCGCCTAGCCTCTGCGATTACCGACCTTGGAGGAGGTGGACTCTCTTCTGGAGTCTGCGAACTCGCGAAATCATTTAACTGTGGAGTGGATGTTGACCTTGCAAGCATTCCGATCAAGATTCCAGACTTGAAACCCTGGGAAATCTGGATCTCCGAGACTCAGGAAAGGATGTTGCTCGTAGTTCCGGAACCCACTCTAGCAAAAGTTCTATCGGTTTTTGAGCGAGAAGAACTGGAAGCGAGTGCGTTTGGAAAGCTTGTCCCGGGTGGCGATGTCGTACTACGAAATCGAGATATTGGGGTCGGGAAACTCGGTCTTGACTTTCTTTTCTCACCGCCTCTTCCCAAGCTTGAAGCAACATCGGTTGTCCACCAGAAAAAAGTTGAAAAATCCAAGCTCATTGCGCCATCAGATCTTTCTTCGGACATTGTCTCTTTGCTGAAAGCACCCAACATCGCGAGCAAAGAAGGAATTGTCCGAACATATGATACCGAAGTTCAGGGTAACACCATCGTGAAACCGTTCCAGTATCCGGGTTCGGGTCCTAACGACGCAGCAATATTGAGGCCGATAATGAACTCTGAAAGAGGCCTCGTCATTTCTTGTGGCTACAATCCACGGCTTTCACAAATTGATTCTTACTGGATGGCGGCTGCTTCGATTGATGAAGCCGTTAGAAACAACGTTGCAGCCGGCGGGAGACGAATCGCCCTTTTGGATAATTTTGCATGGGGAGATCCCGAGGATCCTGAAAATCTCGGCGAGCTAGTCCGCGCCGCGCGGGCGTGCTATGATGTTGCCAAGGGACTAGAGACTCCATTTGTTTCGGGAAAGGACAGCCTGTACAACAAGACTCCGCTGGGAGATATATTACCCACACTTGTCATCACCGCCATTGGGATTGTGCCTGAAATCTCACGGTCTATGAGCGCCAATTTCAAGAAAGAAGGAAATTCCATCTACTTGATCGGCGAGACAAAGCCGGAACTGGGTGGATCGGAGTACTATAGATTGAAGAGTGTAACAGGCGGCGAGGTTCCAAAGCTTGATCCTTCTTCTGCAGCAGCTCTGTACAGAACTGTCAATCGCGCAACGGATCAAAGCTATGTTAGGGCGTGCCATGATATTTCGCAGGGCGGACTAGCTGTCACACTCGTTGAAATGTGTTTTGCACGAGGCCTTGGCGCAGAGATTGTTCTGCAGAATGAAACCTCGGACTCTCACGAGAAGCTCGTAGCCGAACTTTTCTCGGAGTCAAACGCTCGATTTCTATTAGAAGTGGATAATGGAGAAGAGGACAAATTCGAAAAGCTGGTTCGCGGTTTTCCTTGCACCAGACTAGGCTCAGTAGCAAAAGAGAAGATTCATGTTAGTAACCAGAGCGGGAAAAAACTGGTAAACCTTTCCACTAAGAACTGCTATGAAGCATGGCGAAACACATTTTCAAGTGATTGACTTTTGGATAAAGAAAAAATCAAGCTCTGTGTCATGCGTGTCGGTGGCTCCAACCGCGATGCCGATGTCGCACGGTGCCTTGAAGATCAGGGCGTCAAGGTCGAAATTCTCCACCTGAACGACATACTCAGGCGGCGAAACCTCTCTTCGTACCATGGATTGGTAATCCCCGGAGGATTCGCGTATGGCGATTATGTGCGTGCTGGAGCTATCTGGGGCGCAAAGCTTCAGGCCTTCTTGAATGATGATCTGAAGATGTTTGTCGAGGCTCGCAAACCAATCTTAGGGATTTGCAACGGCTTTCAAGTCCTTGTGGAAGCAGGCCTTTTGCCCGAGGA
>DATLTL010000022.1:0-6011 GCA_035533635.1 Nitrososphaerales archaeon | reverse complement strand
TCGCAAATCATTTTGGCGTTGCTCAGTTCAACCCCACCGTCAACCTCTATTTCTACATGTCTTTTCCCAAACAAACTAGAAGCTTCGCGAATTTTGGGTACCACTTCGGGCATGAACTTCTGGCCTGAGAACCCGGGATTGACAGTCATCACGATTACAAGCGAGATATCGTGACCTGATAGGTCTATCGAAGAGAGGCTCGTCGAGGGTTTGAATGCGATTCCAAGCTTCGCCGAATGTTTCTTCACCACCTTTTCAATTTTAGATAATGTTTCATTATTCACTGCTTCAGCGTGAACTGTCACTATGTCGGCGCCGGCTTCTAGAAACTTTTCACAGAAATTCTCAGGGTTCTGCAGCATCAAGTGACAATCGAGTGGAATCGTCGCCGCTTTGTTTATTGCCCTAACTGCGGCGGGTCCAAACGTCAGGTTGGGTGCAAAGATTCCGTCCATGATATCGACGTGTATCCAATCGGCCCCCCACTTTTGCAAGCGCGCGGCTTCTCCAGAGAGGTTACCGTGATCTCCTGCAAGGATCGACGGCGCGATCTTTGGAATCATTACTTCATTTCACGTATAATCTTGTTTACTGTTTCTCTGTCTGGTACTTTTCCGTGATATTCGGGAGCCCATTCCATAAATTCGACTCCCTTTCCTTTGGTTGTGTGAGCTATAATCACCGTCGGTCTGTTTCTTACCTGCCTTGCTCTAGCAAAAGCGCCTAAAATTTGTTCGAAGTTATAGCCATCAACTTCTATAACATTCCAATTGAACGCCTTCCACTTTGCGCTGAGCGGTTCGATAGGCATGATCTGTTCGGTGAGACCGTCTTGCTGGATTCCGTTCCTGTCGACTATCGCAGTTATGTTGTCGAGCCCGTACTTTGAGGCGCACATCGCGGCCTCCCAGATCTGTCCTTCCTGCATTTCGCCATCGCCCATCATTACGTAAACGCGATAATCCTTCTTGTCAATTCTGGCTGCAAGAGCTTCTCCTATTCCAAATGACAGTCCCACGCCTTCGGAGCCAGCACACATTTCGATACCGGGTGTCTTTTTGGTATCGGGATGACCCTGAAGCATGCTGTTGATCTTGCGTAATGTCTTCAACTGTTCAATTGGAAAATATCCCTGTTGAGCCAAGACTGAATACAGGAGAGGAGCAGCGTGGCCCTTTGAAAGTATGAATCTGTCGCGATCTGGCCACTTTGGATTTTTCGGATCGTGGCGCATGACCTCGTAATACAATGCCACCAGAAGCTCCACTGCAGATAATGAACCCCCGGGATGTCCAGATTTTGCTTCCGCAAGGGTATCAAGAATCAGCTTGCGAGTAGCGCTGGAAATCGCCTCAAGTTCTTTGACTGATTTTCCAGATTTGGGAGGGGACATCATGTCTTGGCTATGAGATTCTTCCAAAGCATGCGCTTTTGAATCTAACGCCTTACAGGAACAGACAGAACGTGGCTCAAAGCTTTCTCGACGGATCCGATGTTTTGGACGATTTCGTCGACGCTCAATACAATTGTGCCAGCCCTATTACCGCGGAGTGCTGCAGCCAGATTGCTCAGAGCAGCGCCCTCGAAAGAGTTTGCTCCGGACGCGATAGAAAGCGCAAGCACCGAAGTCATCGCATCTCTGACTCCGACCGGCCGTGCAAATTGATTCGGGGAGATTATTGGTGGAATGGTGGTCATGCTATTTTGCTCAAAAACCGTTATGCCCTTTTCAGATCTTGTCAGTATAATCGCCTTGCAACCTAGTCGAGTTGTCAGGTTTGTTGCAATATTTCGGAGGCCAGTTTCGTTCAAAACAGATATCCCCGTAGCTATGCTCGCTTCCCGCTCATTCGATTTTATGTAATCAACACCTCGAAAATCGAGATAATGCCTTACTTTGGGCTGGGCAATTATTTTCTTGCCGGCCGCTTTTGCAGACGCAACGAGGCTATCGATGAGGTAAGAAGTTACAGCTCCTTTGTCGTAATCAGCAATAGCGACGATATCGCAATCTCTAACAAAAGGATCGGCATGTGACAGCAGCTTGTCGGTGAGGTCTCCACCAATGTCAGACCTGACCTCGCGGTCGACTCTTAGAAATTGTACCCCGTTAACCATGTACCTTGTTTTGAGCGTGGTGGGTCTTGAGAAAGTTTCAATTCCACTTGTCTCGATTCCCACATCAGACAGAGCTTTCCGAATCCAGCCGCCTTCCACGTCTTCTCCGACAAAACCCAGCATCTGCGCTTTTCCGCCCAGTGCGGCTATGTTGTTTGCAAGATTTCCTGAGCCACCTAAGCTCAATCTTTCTCCGTGCAAATCTCCAACAGGAATCGGCGCCTCTCTTGATATTTTTCGGGCTTCAATTGACACGTATTTGTCAACCATTATGTCACCGACAACTAAGACGGATTTCCCTTTGAATCGCGAGACAATATCATGGAGCTTATTCTTCTCGATTAGCGCCATTAGGGGAAGTCAACAATAATGTCCAATTAATCTAATTTAAACATGGCCTTCGCATTCATGCGGATCGAATTATTTCGATCCGCTATGCGAAATGTCTGGTCAGTATCGTCGCGAGTTCTTCATTTTCCCGAGGAGCTTAATCGTCGGGATCAGTCTGGGACGGCGATTCACTTCATCCCGTAATTGCTTTCGTCTTCCTACGATTTAGGAGTTTTGGCTGCTTCAGTTTACGAATCGAGCCCGAAATCAAGACTGCATCCTTTCTCAGAACTTCGGTAGACCTCAAATCCGCCTTGATCACATATCCACGCTCATTTTGAAAGAGAAATTTGGCTCCGTCGGGCAATTCTGTTGGAAACGATTTCAAAAGTAAATAGCGCTTTTTTGCTCTCATCGGATAAGCTCCTCGTAACTCTCTTTCATTGAATTGTGACCTCCAGCTCGGTACTTTGGTTTCAGCTTGACTCTGATTGGTTGTTCGTCGGAGAGCGCTATTTCTCGGTTGATTGATTGACGGTCAATGCGAAGATACAGCGCATCATGCTCGTCCATCGATTTATCTAACTCGGACATTATTTGTTGCTTTGCTCTTTTGGAAAGGTTTCTGAGTATCCCCAGGGCAATTTCTCGCGCTCTTCTTCCAGTGACATGCGCTTTGACAGAAACGATCGGATTTCCATAATATCCATCGACTCTCTCAGTGTGCAACTCCTCGGGAGCCAAGCCGAGTTTTTCCGAAATAATAGACAGTAAGCTCTCGGAGTCCTCCGTAGAATGAACAAAGAAGGAAACAGTAACAGAGGCAAACTCCAGCAGCATCTTATTTCGCATGTGCTCCATTCCAAAAATTCATATGCGTATGAAGTTTATTCAACGAGACTGTTAGCCTATGCCAAGCCACAAATCGCACCTCAGGGGGCTCAAGGTCGAAGACATTCTGAACGAGGAACTGAGGAGAGAGATGGGGGTAGAAGAAGATCCCAAAACTGGACGCCTGAAGCTCAGTCAGAGATTCTCCCAAATCAATGAGTGGGAAGACATTATGCATTCGGTCTATGAGCTTCCAATCGAACTTGAAGGATACACAAAGCCAGTTTCGGAACTGCAATCTCTCAAGGAGATCGTCAACAAACTCTCAAAGCAGGATTTTGATAACGTAAAGCGTTCAGAAAGCAGAAAAAAGCAACTCAGCCAATTTGTGAAAACGATGAACATGTATTATAACGTGGTCTTCTCGAAGGGTTCAGAAAAAATTGGATATGGAGTTCTGATTTACTTCCCTGCCCTGATCAAGGATGCAGAAAGGAGCTCAGGAATAGTCCTAGTCGAGAAGAAGGTAACTAAGGGTGGCAAGTCTGACACTAAGTTTGAACGTGCAAAGTTCAACGATTTCTTGATCGAGGTAAGACCGTTCATCGAGATAATCGGAGACCTTTATCGCAAGTCAAGAAAGCCATGAGGAATATGATAATTGATTTGTCTCGGAATAGAGAGCACGGCCCACACCTTTGGCGCTGCCGTGGTTGAAGACTCGGAAAAGGAAAGCTTTCGCATTCTTTCGGACAAGAAAGACATCTACAAGGCTCCCGAAGGAGCCGGAATCCATCCAAGAGAAGCCTCCAGGCACCACGTTGAAACAAGCTCTACGGTGGTCGAATCTGCGCTTCGCGAAGCGAAGGTTGGCATTGATGACCTTGATTTCATTTCTTATTCTGCAGGGCCCGGTCTCGGTCCGTGCCTGAGAGTTGGAGCAGTGGTGGCGCGGTCCCTTGCGGAGTACTTTGACAAGCCAATAGTCCCAACAAACCACGCGGTCGGTCATATCGAACTGGGTCGAAAGCTCCTTGGACTTCATGATCCACTCGTTCTCTTAATTTCTGGCGGGCACACACTGATTGCGGCGAGGAGTTCCCAGGGCTGGAGAATTTTCGGCGAAACGCTCGATCTAACTCTCGGACAGTTACTCGATCAATTAGGTCGTCACTTTGGTTTGAGCTCACCAGCGGGACCCAAAATCGAAGCTTTAGCAAATGCGCATTCTAGTCCTGCTGAAATACTCGATCTTCCATATGTGATAAAGGGGAATGACGTTTCGTATTCCGGCTTGCTGTCCGCTGCAAAGGATCTTTATTCGGCAGGTGCCACCAAAGAATCTGTTTCTTATTCGGTCCAGGAATTCTCTTTTTCTATTCTAACAGAGGCAACGGAACGAGCTCTTGCATTCACTGACAAGCAAGAATTGCTTGTCACCGGGGGAGTTGCTGCAAACCAGAGGCTAGCGGGTATGCTTCAGAAGATGTGTGATTCGAGAGGAGTGAAGCTCGGCGTGATCGCAAAGCAGTACGCAGGTGATTGCGGTGCGCAAATTGGAGCTGCGGGGTTTCTTTTTTACAAGAGTGGGCGGGCAGTAAAACCCCAGAACGCCTTCATCAGACAATCGTGGCGGATCGACAGAGTACAGCTTCCAAATTAGGCTGAGATGGATATGGGTGAAAAACAGTCGTTCGAAACTCGCCAGGGTGCAGAGGCAATGATTGAACTTGCGGAGTGGAACGGAAAACTTGCGATTCGGAAAAAAAGGATCCCAAAAACATACAGGAGTGAAGCGCTCGATAGGAAACTGAGATCGAGGAGAACGAAAGAGGAGACAGAGCTTCTGCACGCTGCAAAGCTCGTGAGGGTCGATGTTCCAGAAGTTTTCTTCGCTGATCCGAAGTCAAGCGAGATTCTGATGGAATATGTCCAAGGGATTCTCCTAAAGGACATTCATGAAAGGAAGATTGCAAGGGAAATTTACAAAAAGCTTGGAATATATGCTGCGAGGCTTCACTCTAAAGGAATGATTCACGGGGATTTGACTACAAAGAACGTAATCCAGTCCAAAGACAGGACAGTATTGATCGATTTCGGACTATCGTTTGTTTCCGACCGACTTGAGGATAGAGCCGAGGATCTTCATCTACTAAAGCAAGCAATTAGAAGCTCTGGTTCCAATCTATCAGCATCCTATTTTGACAATGTCCTGACCGGCTACCAAAAGGAAGCTGGAATAGAACAAACATTGAAAGTCAAGAAGAAAATACTTGAGATCGAAAGAAGAGGGAGGTATGCCAGAGTTGATTGAGCTATTCTTCGCGACAGGAAACGATCACAAGGTGGAGGAGGCGAAAGCTGCACTCGCTCAATTCGATGTCCAAGTGAGCAAGTACGAGGGTTATCACAAACTGGAGATACAGAGTAATGACTTGGAAGAGATCGCGTCTAGCGCGCTTGCCCTAATCTTGCAAAATACCGAAAAACCAGTGTTCGTCGAAGACTCGGGACTCTTCATCCACGAGCTGAACGGTTTTCCGGGTCCATACAGCTCGTACGTTTTTGAAACTCTGGGGGTCGAAGGAATTCTGAAGTTGATGGAAGGGGCAAAGACAAGAAAGGCCGAGTTTCGTTCATCGGTTGCCTTTGGGGTGGGTGGGAAATGGCTCGCTAACTTTTCCTCCGCGACAGAAGGAACTATCCAGATGCAAGCGAGGGGTGAAAAGGGA
>DATLTL010000021.1:0-2140 GCA_035533635.1 Nitrososphaerales archaeon | reverse complement strand
TGAAAAAGGATCCTATGATTTCATTGTTGTGGGAAGCAAGGGCCAGGGTAGACTAAAATCGCTGTTTTTGGGAAGTGTCGCGAATGGTGTGGCAAATAACTCAAAGACAAATGTCTTGATAGTACGCTAGAGTTCCTTTACATCGTGTGGCATGCTTTCTTTGAGTCCCACTTCAGTGATCCTCACGAATTCTCCGTTTTTTCGTAGTTCCTGCAAATTGCTTGCCCCGCAGTAGCTCAGACCGCTACGCAATCCGCCCACAAGCTGTCTCACCACATTCACTGCGCTCCCTTTATATGGAACTATGGCTTCGACTCCTTCGGGGACATAATCATCGATTTCCTGATTTCCCACATTTATCTTACTGGATCTTGCTAGCTGGTCCTTTCTGGCGGCCATAGAAGCCATGCCTCGTGTTACCTTGTATCGGTAATTGCCACGATAGACAATCTCTCCTGGGCTTTCATCAGTTCCGGCGAGCAAGCTTCCGACCATGACCGTATCTGCGCCTGCGACAAGCGCCTTCGTGATGTCGCCGGAATTTCTTATTCCACCATCCGCGATTAAAGTTACACCATATTCGCTAGTCATCTGAGCACAATCCACCAAAGCTGTCAGCTGTGGGACTCCAGATCCAGTCACAATCCTAGTGATGCATATTGAGCCGCTTCCGACTCCCACTTTGATCGAGTCCGCTCCTGCCTTGATCAGATCGAGAGTGCCTTGTTGAGTTGCGACGTTACCTGCAATTAATGGGATATCCAGATTTTTCTTGATCTTCCGAATCGCTTCAATTGCGTGCAGGCTGTGCCCATGCGCAATGTCCAAAACCAAGACATCAACTTCGACCTTCTCCAAGGCTCTTGCTCGCTCAAGAAAGTCACCCTTCACCCCTATAGCGGCGCCAACTCGCAGCCTTCCCTTCGAGTCCTTCGTAGCGTTTGGGTATTGTTTTCTTTTCAAAATGTCCTTTGCGGTGATAAGGCCCGAAAGCCGGTCTTGTCGATCTACGAGTGGTAATTTTTCGATCTTCGTCTTTTCCATGATCTTGAGCGCTTCTTCAATCGTAGTTCTCTTTGGTGCCACGATCAGGTCTTTTCTTTTGGTCATCATTTCCGTAACCTTTGTATCATCGTCGTCTTGGAAGCGCATGTCACGCGTTGTAACGATGCCTCTGAGCTTTCCATCAGTTGAAACAATCAGTATTCCACCTACATTTCTCTCGTCCATCAAGCGATTTACTTCGGAAACTGTAGATGATTCATTCAGAGTGTACGGATTCTCTATGAGTATGCTCTCCGTTCTCTTGACCTTCGAAACTTGAGCAGCTTGCTCCTCCAAACTCATGAATCTTTGAATGATACCGATTCCCCCTTCTCTTGCCATTGCGACTGCCATATCCGATTCGGTAACGGTGTCCATGTTTGCAGAAATTATCGGAATGCTCAGTTCGATGTTCTCGGCAAGACGCGTTGAAGTTACAGTATCTTTTCTGGAATCTACCTTAGAATATTTTGGGACAAGCAAAACATCATCGAAAGTCAAACCCGTTCTCAGATTATTCAAAACGACAGAATTTTTTGTGTTCACTTTTTTCCCGTTCAATTGACCGAAAGAAAGGATGCAACTACCTTCTATTTTGAGCTTGCCATTGGAGGGACTAAGGGATCGAAGGCACACTCAACATCTTAAATACCGAACTCAATAGACAGAAGGCAAACCTTGTCGTCTAAACCAGCTTCCAACAAGCAATTGGAACTAAAATTTGAAATCTTCAAGATCAAAATCGCGGATCTCGTTCCTCACGAGGGAATTCTAGACTGGCACTTGAAGGAGATTTTCGAATGGATGCAGCGAGATGGGTTTCAATTGAGACCCATTGCAGTTTCGAGACTGGATTCACTTGGAGTCAAGTGGAAAGGCAAGTATCTCATCCACGACGGTCATCACAGGACTGCCGCATTGAAGAAACTTAACTGCGCGCAAATAATGGTCTCTGTCTTCGATTATAATAATCCTAGGATCAAGGTGTTTGACTACAACGACATTACGATACCAGTCCCCAAGGAAGAAGTCGTCAGAAGAGCGACTTCAGGGATTGAAGTCACTCCGCGATACGACAAACATTTCATTGACGTTG
>DATLTL010000020.1:0-2314 GCA_035533635.1 Nitrososphaerales archaeon | reverse complement strand
CGGCGTTGCTGGAACAAAGACGAGCGTCTTGGCAAGAGCGGCGTTTGAAATCACAGTACCCACTTTGGCAGAAGCTGCAGTGCGCGGAGAGACCGAAGAACTGCGCGGCGTTACAGAAAACGTAATCGTTGGGCTTCCAATACCTGTTGGAACCGGAATGATCGACGTATTCATGAGAGGTGTGTAAACAATGCCGGAAGCAAGAGAACTAGAGAAACAGCTCAGGGTTGCGGCAAAAACTGGAAAGTACATCGTTGGCCGAAGGGAAGTCTTGAGCGGAGTAAAGGGTTCGAAGCTTCTCGTCTGGTCTGCATCTGCGAACGTACCGCAGAAGATACTTGATGAATGCAAGACTCTTTCAGTGCCTGCAATAAAGTTCGACGGGAATCCAGTTGAGCTGGGACATGCATGCGGGATTCCTTTCAGGGTCTCTGTCATTGCTGTGAAATCGTCAGGCGATGCGGATCTGAGCACGTTCCAAAAATCTTCAGATTACGTCGCGATCTCGCAAGTGATTCTGCCAACGGCAAAGGTGGAAGAAAAAGCTGAGGAGCCAAAGAAAGAAGCTGCTGAAAAACCAGCAACAAAACGCAAGCCAAAGAAGAAAGCGACCGACGAAAGGGTGCAAGAAAAGCCCGAAAAACCGAAGAAAGTTACCAAGAAGAAATCGGTCAAAGTCAAAGAAGAATAGATCCATAGTTTCAGACGGCGTGTTTCGACGGCTTGCCCGAAAAGATCAAACTGACCTCGGAAGAACTCGGGCTCATGTCAGTTTTCCAGAATATCTCGGGGGCAACTGCCAGGGATTGCGTGATTGATCAGAAGCTTGATCGCATGATATTCGTCGTCAGCAAGGGAGAAATGGGCCTCGCAATCGGCAAGTCCGGCGAGACGATAAAGAAGGTCCAGAAAGCCCTGGGAAAACAGGTCGAGCTTGTCGAGTGGTCTGATGATCCAAAGCAATTCATCATGAACTCTCTGAACCCCCAGCTCATAACCGAGATTAGAATGTCCGAAAGAGAAGATGGTGCAAAGACTGCGACAGTTGTCGTTGAAGAGAAGAAGAAAGGTGCGATCCTGGGAAAGGGTGGAAGGAACGCGGAAAAGGCAAGACTCTTAGCGAAGAGGTATTTTTCGGTTGAGACTATTCACATCGTATCCTCGCAGTAACAATGGAAAAGATTCGACTCGAATGTCGCTACATTTTTATAAGATTCCGGAGGACTGATTTCTACTTTGAGCAAGTCCAAGTCTCCAAATGGAGAGTTTGCAGCTAGAAAGCAAGCTCAGAAGAGACAGCGTTTGCGCTGGTCGGATAAATATTACAAACGAAGAATGCTGATGCTTGACAAGAAAGCAGATCCTTTGGAGGGTTCGCCACAGGCAAGAGGGATTGTTTTGGAAAAGATCGGAGTTGAATCAAAGCAGCCAAACTCTGCTATCAGAAAATGCGTCAGAATTCAATTGGTAAAAAATGGCAAGCAGGTAACCGCTTTCCTCCCCGGCGACGGAGCTTTGAATTTCATAGATGAACACGACGAGGTCGCTGTACAGGGAATCGGCGGATCAACCGGCGGTGCCATGGGAGACATTCCAGGAGTTCGGTTCGAGGTCTACAAGGTCAACGACGTATCCTTGAACGAACTCGTTTATGGTAGGAAGGAAAAACCACGAAGGTAATTTGAACATGCCAGAACCAAAATTGTTGCTATTTGAAAAGTGGGACGTCCAAGGGATCAAAGTCCAGGACGCGGGCCTACAAAAGGCGATTTCGCTGAAGCCGTCCATCGCTGTCACTTCCATGGGACGGCACGAACACAAAAAGTTCGGAAAACTCGAGGTCAACATCGTCGAAAGACTCACTAACAACATCATGCATTTTGGCAAGAAATACTCGAAGAACGCCGGTAGGATGGGCGGTAAAAAGCAAAGAGCTCTCAAGATCGTCGCATCAACATTGGACATTATTGCGCTAAAAACGGGTCAAAATCCGATTGAAGTTTTGGTTAGGGCGGTTGAAAACACCGCTCCCAACGAAGACACTACCAGGATTGCCTACGGTGGCGTTGTCTATCACGTAGCGGTAGATATCGCACCCTCAAGGCGGATCGATCTCGCGCTAAGATTCATTTCTGAGGGATTGAGGGAAGCGGCCTTCTCTTCTGAAAGAAGCGTCGAAGAAATACTCGCAGATGAGTTAATTATGGCGGCGAAAAGCGACACGAGCAGTTTCTCGATAAAAAAGAAAAACGAGCAAGAAAGAATAGCAATGTCGTCTCGCTAGTCCTAAACTTGTCGAGAAAACACACAAGCT
>DATLTL010000019.1:0-4245 GCA_035533635.1 Nitrososphaerales archaeon | reverse complement strand
CCCGGTGCGCGGGAAGGCAGTGCATGAAAATTGCATCTGGTTTTGCTAGTGCCATGAGTTCGGGGTTGACCTGGTACTGTGGCAGGAATTTCTTCAAACGCTCGACCTTTTCCCCATCTTTACCCATCGATACGAAAGTGTCCGTGACCACTGCATCAGCTCCTTCAACAGCTTCGGAAGGAGATTCCATGACCTCGATGATAGAGCCAGAGAATTCAGACTGGTGTCTTGCAATGGACAGCGCTTCCTCTAGCGGCCCGTAGTTTTTAGGGCAAGCAACGCTCATGTGCGCACCCGAAAGCGAGGCAGCAATCAAGAGTGAGTTACAAACATTGTTTCCATCACCAATCCACGCGATCTTGACGCCCTTTAGCTTCCGCTTGTACTGTCTTATTGTGAGCACATCGGCAATTGATTGGCAGGGATGATACTTGTCTGAAAGTGCATTAATCACGGGCACTTTCGATGCCTTTGCATACGCTTCGAGGGTTTGGTGCGAAGCAACCCGCGCAGCGATTGCTTGGCAATAGCCGGACAAGGCGCGGGCCGTATCCTCCGGCGACTCACCACGCGAGGTCTGCATCTCGTTCAGGTTCAGAACAACAGCGTGGCCCCCGAGTTCGAACATTCCGACCTCGAAAGAAACTCTCGTTCTGGTGCTTGGTCTCTCAAACAACAGCGCCAGGGACGCTCCGGGGACTTGGTGGTTGAATCTTCTTTGCTCTCTTTCCGTCTTGAACGTGTCCGCCAAGTCCAGAAGGGCCTTTAACTCCGAAGAGGTGAGCTCTCCAAGAGACAGCAAATCCTTCGTGAAACCCGTGGGCGCGTCGGCTGAATACGTCGTCATTTCGCTATTACTCCTCTTTGACGCTTTTTCGATTTTGCTCGGCAATCCGAGATCAGATCGGTCAGCGTTGAGAATGTTCTTGCTACTTCTTCCATTCTGATAACCACAATCGTGTCCGTGAAGCAACTGACGGTGTCTTCGATGTTGACATGGTTTTCGGCGATCCGCGCGTAAATTGCAAGGACTACACCGGGCGTCCGAACTATCTCGGTTGGACTGTGGACAATGATTGCAGCCAGGTTAGCCTGCTCATCCAAAACATCGTCATCGTTAAATTTCTTGTGAATCTCTTCCAAAAGTTTCTGGTCAAAGATCATGGTGATGGCAGAGTTGCTCTCCGAGATCTGTAAGAATTCTTCTTGGTAGGTAGCCATGATGATTCTTGCAGCTTCAAGTGATCTCTTACTCTTTTCCAGATTCAGTTTTGCAACGTCTGTTCTGACATTGACAACGCTTCTGGCAAGGACGCCCTCGATGCCACCCAGCGCCAATTGAAGGCGGGGTTTTACTCTTTTGACTGAAGTGACCAGCGAATCGAAATTTACTTTTCTTCCAATATCACGTTCAACCTTCGGCTTGATCAATCTTGCAATCGCAGTGAAGTTTCCATATCTTCGACCAAGCGCATCTTGCATCGAAAGATCATTGTCGATGACATCCTTTACTACTTTTGATATGGAAACGGCATTGACCAATATGGGTCACTATTGACTTATACCGTTACTCTTGACCGGAAGTTATAAAAGCCTATTGCCAAAAACAATTTTCCGCGGTCAAAAAAATAATTGGCAGACAAAGTCGTCCTAGCCTATTCGGGAGGACTAGACACCTCGGTTGCGATCAAATGGATCAAAGAAAAATATGGCCTTGACGTTGTGACTTGTACCATTGACGTTGGCCAGCACGAAGATCTCACAGGGATCGGCGAAAGGGGAAAGAAAATCGGCGCTGTAAATCATTATCAGATTGATGCGAAGAATGAGTTCGCAACAGATTTTGTTTTTCGAAGCATCAAGGCCAACAGTTTGTACGAAGGCTCGTATCCTCTCAGTACCGCACTGGCTCGACCGTTATTGGCCGAAAAGCTAGTTCAGGTTGCAGAAAAAGAAAACGCTGTCGCCGTTGCCCACGGCTGCACTGGCAAAGGAAACGACCAGGTTCGCTTTGATGTGACGATCAAAGCTATGAATCCGAACCTCAAGATAATCGCTCCAGTCAGAGAATGGAACCTCAACAGAGAGGACGAAATCAAATACGCACAGAAAAACGGAATACCAGTGAAGGCGAAAAAATCGATCTTCTCAACAGATCAAAATCTCTGGGGCAGATCGATAGAGGCAGGGCCTCTGGAAGATCCCTACTTTGAGCCGCCAGACGAGGCTTTCGAGTGGTGCGTTCCTGCCAGAAATGCCCCTGACAAGGCGGAGTATCTGGAAATCGAATTCGAAAAAGGGGTTCCTGTGGCGGTTGACGGCAAAACACCGGCTCCGGTCGACCTTATCCAATACGTAAACCAAGAGGCCGGTTTGAATGGGTTCGGGATAATTGACCACATCGAAGATAGATTGGTCGGAATAAAATCTCGCGAAACCTACGAGTGTCCAGCGGCTCTGACTCTGATTGCCGCGCACAAGGACCTGGAGAAACTGGTTCTCACAAGACACGAACTTACGTTCAAATCAAGAATCGAGGAAGAGTGGTCCTGGCTTGTGTATTCCGGTTTGTGGGTCGAGCCGTTGAGATATGCGCTTGACGCTTTCATAGAGACGACGCAGCAGCGCGTAAACGGGACAGTCAGGGTGAAGCTCTACAAGGGTGGAATGCGTGTTGTAGGCCGCAAATCTGAGGACTCTTTGTATCAGCACAAGCTCTCGACGTTCGGTCGATCATCAACTTTCGATCAGAATTCCGCTTTGGGTTTCATCGAACTGTGGGGACTACCTTCAAGAGTTGCAAATGAAAAACTGCACACGAAGAAGAAAAAAACGCAACTCGCAGTCGCCGTGACTGGCCAGAAGAAAAGGCCTCCCAACTGAGATGCACATCTCAAACGAGCAGAAAACTAGGGGAGAATATTTCCAAGAAGGTTTCGATAAATGAATGCAATTGTTTCCAAAAGTGATTGTTGAATTGAAAAGCAAAAGTACTGACAAGGACATCCTGCACGCGGGTCGGCTGGGTGTATTTTCGAGCAGCGCGGCGAAGTACACTTCATCGATTGACATCGACGGCAGACTGCTCTCATCCGTGATTGCCGTGAACGCGGCACACGTGGTCATGCTTTGCGAACAGGGCATTCTGGACTCTGACGTCGGGAGCCGCATCGTCATTGCCCTAAAGAAAATTCCGAAAGATCTCAGGATGAAGGCCGAGCTCGAGGATGTCCACATGAACGTTGAGGATTATCTGATATCGCAAGTGGGGAAAGATGTCGGGGGCATGTTGAACCTCGGAAAGAGCAGAAATGACCAAGTCGCAACCGCTTTGAGAATGGCGCTGCGGGAGCAACTAATTTCGCTCGGAAACGCGATGGTTATGCTTGAGAAAGCGCTCATGGCACAGGCGGCAAAAAACGCGGCTTCTCCAATGCCAGGTTATACCCATCTACAGAGGGCGCAGCCGATAACAGTTGGACACCACTTGCTTGCGCACTCGGACACTCTTGATCGGAACTTTGCAAGACTGGTCGATTGCTATCTCCGTGTGAACGTGTGTCCGATGGGAGCTGGCGCGCTTGCGTCCACCGGATTCGAGATTGATCGCGAACGAGTTGCCCAGTTGTTGGGTTTCGACTCTGTGCTTCAGAACTCGTTGGACGCGGTCTCGTCCAGAGACTTTGCAACAGAGGCAATCTACCTGTGCACTCAAACAATGACGGATCTTAGCAGGCTCGCAGAGGAGATCATCCTCTGGACCACCAAGGAGTTTTCCTTCGCGGAGATTTCTGACAAACACGCATCCACATCTAGCATGATGCCACAGAAGAAGAATGCGATTGTTCCTGAAATATTCAGAGCTAGGACAAGTCAGGTTCTAGGAGATCTGGTTGGTGCGATGGGACTGATCAAGGCGTTACCGCTAAGCTACAACCTCGACCTTCAGGAATTGACACGAAACCTTTGGAGCGCACTGGACAAAACGACGGTCTCGGTCGAGATTATTGCCGAGGTTGTCGACGCGATGAAATTCAACGTGAAAGCGCTGCTAGATGCTACGGTCTCGGACGAATTTCTGTATGCGACGGAGCTTGCTGACCACTTGGTCAGAAAATTTGGGTTGCCTTTCAGAGAGGCTCACGGTAGAGTAGGGAAGCTCGCCAAGTATTGCTCGACAAGGTCGGGCCGCTTCAGCGATCTGAGTTCTAAAGAGATCTCGGAGATACTTGGAGTAGAACTTCC
>DATLTL010000018.1:0-4798 GCA_035533635.1 Nitrososphaerales archaeon | reverse complement strand
AGGGTCGAAGTCGGGTTTCATTCAAAAATAGATCTAGTTGGGGCCTCAAATGCAAAAACCTTGTCACAGTTGACTAGACTGGTGCATCTCACCTGAAAGTATCTCCGGGCTTGGTCGTTTGGTTTTCTGGGCTCCCCGGATCAGGCAAGTCCACCATTGCAGAACTCGTCGCGAGGAGAATCTCTGTGAAGTCTCAAAATCAGATAATGCTTGTCTCGATGGATTCTATTAGGAAGAAGATTTTTCCAAAGCCCACTTACAGTGATAGGGAAAGAGATGCCGCCTACAGGAGCTTTGTCTTGATTGGAAGCTTCCTTTCGAAGACGGGTGCAACCACGTTACTCGACGCCACAGGTCACAAACTCGCGTGGCGACAGTTCGCTCGAAATGAATGCCAAAGATTTGTCGAAGTTTACATCAAGTGCCCCATTGAGATTTGCATAAAGCGAGAAAGCATGCGCAAGAATAACAACGCTGTGAGAAAGAAGTTGTACCTCAATGCCTTGACTCGATTGAAGAAGGGGAAAAGGATCTCCGGCCTCGGTAAAGTACCTGGGGTGGACGAACCGTTCGAAGAATCCCTCTCAGCTGAAATTGTTTTGGATTCTTCTCACGAAAGCCCGAGATTGCTAGCCGAAAAAGCAATCAAGAAATTGCACAAGTTCGAACCAAAGATCTTTCGATAAATCAGAGCAACAGGTATCCGAGATCTCGAAGAACGCTTTTCTTGAAGTCCTGCGGGCTAATTTCTTTCTTCGCCCAAGCTGTTTCGAGAGCGTTGTAATCTGATATGCTCAGGTTTCCAAATTCCAGCGATCCCTCTGTCAATGGAAGTATCAGAGTCTTGTACCAGCTGAGGATCGGGTTTACCTCGATGTCGCCCGGTGAGCAGAAGGTCTTTCTTATCTTTGTCTCGAGAGAATCTTGCGTTTCGTCCAAATTAATCGTATTTCCGAAAGACTTGCTCATCAATTTCTTGCCGTCGGTCCCGATGATGGCGCCGCTGTGAATTGCAACTGGCGTCGGGTAACCCAACTTCTTCAAGTGGTCGATTGCCAGAACGTGGACTTTTCTCTGCGCAAATCCTCCGACTGCAACGTTAACGCCCATTACGCCAATGTCCAAGGCTTGCATCAATGGGTAAATTACAGAGGCTGTCATCCGCGACATTGTGGATTTGCTGATCTCGTCCATGCTCTTCTCTGCCTCGGTAAAATTGACCAGTTTCGATAATCTCAAGAGCTGGATAAAGTAGGACTGGTCTTCAAATTGAGTTCCTAGCCTGTACTCAATTCTCCCTCCGACACCCATCTTTGCCGCGATTTTTTCGAATACCTCTCGATCGTATTTTGCAACAGCTCTAATTTCTTCAATTTCTCCCTTGTCGTTTGCGAACGCGTGCAGGTCCGCTAGAAGGATTATTGAATGGAATCCATGCTTTGCGAGCTTGATTACAGGCACCGAGCTGCTGAAATTTCCAATGTGCAAGACACTGCTGGGTTCAAACCCGATGTAAGTCGTGGGAACTTGAATGTCGGTGACTATCTTTGAAAATCGCTGCTCGGTGAGTATCTCGACTTGCTGTTTTTTGAGATCTGCGATGATTTCTTGGGGATTCACTTTGAGCGTTCTGACCCCGAGTTTGGTTTGACGTTATTTAAATTGGTTCTGCTGAGTCTTTCAAGTTAATCAAACACATTGACAATACTGCTTTCCAGCGCAAATAATTTATCACAAAGCTTCATTGAATCTTGGAAAGAAAATCTTCTATTATTCTGAGTGTCATGCCCCAAATGACATGCGATCCCAGATATGCAAACGATGCAACTTCATGGTTTATTCCAAAACTCTGGAGTTGGAGCTTGGAAGAGTTTTTCTTGTCCATGAAAAAATCGAGTGGAATCCAAACATAATCTGCGATCTCTCGCCCGTCGATCTTGACTTCAATCGAACCCGATCCGAGAAGAACGAAAGGCTTTACGACAAGCAATCTGTTTCCCGGAAGCAGATCGTCAAGTGTGCCGAGTAGTTCGCACTTTCTGAAATCTATTGAGGTCTCTTCCATAACTTCGCGATAAGCTGTGTTTGCCAGGTCGCGATCGGCACTATTGGCTCTGCCGCCGGGAAATGCCATATGACCTGACCATGGATCGGAGTCAGAAACTTTCCTCTTCAATAGAAGAACTAGGAGTTGGTTGGAAGTTGCATCGGGCTTTAGTACCATGCAGACCGCTGCTTTTTGTAACGAGGAATGTTGAGTATCGGAAAGCCCCTTTCCCGGCTTTTTTTCAAGCGCGCCTCTGATGCGAGTGATCATAGCCTCAATGCTGCTGTCTGAGGGATAGTCTCCAAGTGTCGTTTTTGGTCCAAAAACAATACCAACCTATGCATATTTCAACTTGTGAGAATAGATTGTGCCTTCGCTGCGCAAATCAGATAAGCTTTTGAGGCGTATTTCTGATCAGGCTGAAACAGCAAGGGACGTTCTGATTATATGCTCGGTTTGGCGTTTTTGATTTTCGGAATAGGTCTTGAACAGCGGTTTTTGGACGTAACGTCGCTGTTCAATTTTGCAGCAGGGCTGGTCGCCTTTTTCTTCATAATCGTATGCGTTCTAATTTTCATCTTTGTTTACGACAACCTGAGAAGACAAGGAAAAACTCCCGCCGCGACCTAGCCCGAAAGGGTTTTTGTTCATTCTAATGGATAGTTTTGCCTAACTTACAGGCCAATGATGAGTTGGCCTGAACAAAGGGCTTTCAACTGGTTCTTACCTGTAACATCATGCTGATGAAGGTTCTAAACGGTAGTTCGATATGAAAAGGGCTTCAGCCCTACGCTGTTTGATTGTATAGATATTGCCGTGACTACAGTTTTGGGTAGGCAGTCAGTTTCAACATTATACTTCGGGATCACAGAAAGATTCAACCTACCATTAGTAGAGTTTGAGAGAAGGCCCATGGAGATGCTTCAGCATCTGAAAGAGCTCGTTGGCGTGGCAGCTTTTGCTCTTCTGGAGCAAAAAATTAATTCGAGTCTTAAGATAGTATTCGAAATCAAAGAGGATAAAACAATCGGCTTGCCCAGAATGATCGAGCTTGCGAAGAAGAGTTATCTCAGTGCCGAAATGTGAAGCCAGTCAACCTAAAATCAACATGAAGTAATATGCCCTTATTTTGAAGAGTTTGCAGAACCCCTCCGAGATGCCACCACTGCAGATAATGTCTTTCTTCCTTGATCCATAGAGTGCAACGGTGAAGGTTATTACCCAAGTATCTCGCATTGATCTGCCCCGGTAGATTTTCACGCAAACCTCACTGAACTCCTTCACTTCGATCGACGAGCACGTTGAAGAGAGGTATAGAGAGATCGGCTGGCAGGAGCTCACTCCGATTCAGAAGAAATCCTACAAATTGTTGGTGCGAGGAAAGAGCGCACTATTAATCGCCCCGACAGGCTCTGGAAAAACAGAGGCTGCAGTCATCTCGATCTTTGCAAGGCTCGCGGCAACAAAAGATCCTTCCGCGGCCCATGGCATAAGACTACTTTACGTCACTCCGCTAAGAGCTTTGAACAGAGACATTTTCAAGAGACTGATCGCGTACGCGGAAGCAGAAGGCTTGAAAGCTGAACTGAGACACGGGGACACGACATCGTACGCGAGGCAGAAGATGCTGCAGACTCCTCCGGACGTTCTGATAACAACGCCGGAAACTCTCGGAATCTTGCTCGTTAGCAGGAAATTCAAAGCTCACCTAGCACAGCTCGAATGTGTAATCATCGATGAACTTCACGAGCTTCTGGGCAGCGAGAGAGGAGCTCACCTTTCCCTTAGCCTAGAGCGGCTCGCGAGGATTTCGAGATTTCCAGAGTTCATGCGTGTTGGTCTGTCTGCAACAGTTGGCGAACCTGAGGAAGCGGGTCGGTTCCTCACGGGAGAACATGCAAGGTGCGCGATAATTGCCGACACGGAAGCAAGAGGCTACGACGTGAAAGTAAGATTTGTTGAAGGAAATCTTGCCAATCTTGCACAAAAAATTCTTGACTACATTGCAGAGGAAAAAGGGCAAGAAAAGAGCACTCTTGTTTTCACAAATACAAGAGACGAAGCCGAGTTTCTCGGCGCGGTTCTCAAGGCAAAGTCGCCCTCTATCCCCGTTGAAGTACACCACGGCTCTCTGTCAAAGGAAAGCCGGGAGACTACCGAAGGAATGCTTCGTAGCGGAGAAGCGGGGATCGTTGTCTGCACTTCCTCTTTGGAGCTTGGATTGGATATTGGCACGGTGAATCTTGTGGTCCAGGTCGGCTCGCCGCGCCAGTCAACGAAGCTCATTCAGAGAATCGGTAGAAGCAGGCACAAGATGCGTAGCAGGGCTGTGGGTGCGCTAATCACCAACAAACTCGACGAAGAGCTTGAAGGGCTTGCACTCCTAAAGCGCGTGGAGGAGCACTCTCTGGAAACGATCATCATTCACAAGAAACCTTTGGATGTGATCGCACATCATCTCGCGGGACTCGCCCTAGAGGAAAGCTCATTCAAAGTCGAGGATATTGTTTCGCTATTCAGGAAATCCTATCCATTCGAAGAAATTTCAAAGGAAGATATTGACTCTGTCGCAAAGATACTCGAAAGTCAAGGAATAATCAGGTACGACGGCGAAGCTCTGAAGAGAAGAGGTCCAAGGACTTATGATTATTATTTCTCCAACCTCTCCACAATACCGGACATTCAGCAGTTCCAAGTCATTGATATTACAACGAAGAAAATTATCGGTCGCTTGGACCAAGTCTTCGTTGG
>DATLTL010000017.1:0-4386 GCA_035533635.1 Nitrososphaerales archaeon | reverse complement strand
CTTTTACTACACGGTTGTTCTCGTGACTGCATTCACCGTAAGCTACACCATGATCTTCATCGCACTTTACTCCAGAATGTCTGACATCATGCGTCAGGACAAGGTTGCGATGACCGGTGCCATAGCTACGTTCAAGGACCTTGGTTATACCATAGGGCCGCTCCTGGCTGGAATATTGATTGGAGCAATAAGTATTAGGGGCACATTCTTCGTTGTGGGAGGGGCATTCATCCTGCTTCTGCCTGTTGCGTTGCTTCTTCGCGATTGATAATTTTCAAGATGGGACACTCAGGACCGGTTTCCTTCCGTGTTGGATAGATTGCTGCGGCCGAGTTCCTAGTAAGACACCTTATGCATGGAGAGGTGAGCCGACGCCAACCGTTTAATAATTGAACCCAAGAAAAAAAAGGAAGATTGAGCTCGCCCCCAGAGGAATACGTCTTCGCCATCCATGACGGTGTCGAGCTGAAGGGTGATCTTTATCGACCGTCCGGCAAGGGTCCATTCCCGGGACTCATTCTAGTCTATGGCGGCGGTTGGTCGAAGGGCCAGAAGGAGAGATGGCGGGACTGGGCTGCACATTTAGCTAAACTGGGTATCGCAAGCTTCGCCACCACATACAGACTTTCGAAACCAGGTCGCCCTGCATATCCTCAGAGCGTCTGGGACGTCAAGAGTGCAATCCAGTTCGTAAAGAGCAAAGCAATTGAGTTTGGCATAGACACGAAGCGACTAGGCGGTATGGGTACCTCTGCAGGGGCGCACTTGTTGTCCTTGATGACGCTAGCGGGAGACGATCCCGTCTTTCAATCACCCTATACTGAAGAGACTTGGTATGGTAATTCTGCCAAGCTCAACGTAGCAATAGTGATGTGTGGCATTTACGACATGATTTCTCAATGGGAGCACGACCAGCTTACGAGGCCACTAGATCATATCACTGAGCGTTACATGGGCGGAACCCCCATGAGCATCAGAGAAAAGTTCTATGAGGCATCTCCGATCTACCACGCTTCTTCTCAGAACGCAGCCGGTACGAAATGGCTGATCGCCTGGGGAACCGTAGACAGCGTGGTGGATTACAAAACCCAGGCGGTACCATTTCTTACGGCTCTTACTCGTGCGGGCGCACTCGCGAGGAGCGTCGAGCTCGTTGGGGCCGAACACTTCTGGACGATGGAACCCCTTGATTCAGATGACCACTGCAAAACTTTCACCGGGCGACTGCCGCAGTTCTTCACGAATTGCGGTTGGGGACTCACATTGTGAAAATAGCTCAATTAAGTTGTTTTGTTTACAGAATCATTTGCAAAGATAAACCAAGCCTTAAATTTGGAGCCACGAGTTTTGAAGTCGTGGTAACGATCACCTATCGTCCGTGGAACGAACTTGTTATCCACGAAATAATCGAGAATACGCCAGACGAGCTTTTTTCCTTCGTTGTTAGGCAGACTATGGCAATGGGCGGGGCGGGGATAATTCCTTCAATTAATTGGGCGAGCGGTGTCGCCTTTGCTGTAGGGCCCATGCCAGATAACGACGATCTTGTCAAGGACAAACTCAAAGGAATCGTCCACTATGGACTAGTTCAGTTTGCCATAGTACCAGAACACAGAGACGAAGTCAGGGTCACAGTAGGCGGCGCCGCGCATGTAGTACGCTTGCAGAAAAACGACAAAAATCCTATCTTCGTGGAGCTAGCTAGATTCCTGAAAAGCGGCGATTACAAAAATCAAAAATAGAAATTCTGAATTTCCCTAACTTATTTGTTTTGTTTCAATTCGCTCTGTCTTCAGTATCACGTCACTTTCAAGCCTGATCAGCTTGCTGTCAAGAAGTCTCTCAGCCTCTTCCTTTGACCTGGCTGAAACCGTAATTCTGGAAGTTATCTCGAAGGTCGGCATAATCTATTCACTCTTCCAATGTGACCCATTGAAAATGATGGTATTAAGCCTTGAAGGTTTTTTAGAAACGCATTGCCATGCATTCAGTCATGTCTAGCGAAGATTATAGAAAGTTGACGAAATCCGAAGTCTCGAAAAACCTGCTCGATTTGAAGAAATGGAAGCTTGCAACCGGAAAGCTGCATCGCGAATACAAGTTCAAGAGTTTTGAGGATGCTGTCGCCTTTATGGTCAGGTCCTCTCTCGAAATTTCGAAGCTAGAACATCATCCCGAGTGGTTCAATGTGTACAACATCGTGAAAATAGATCTTGTCACCCATGATGTCGATGGAATCAGCAACTATGATTTCATCCTGGCAAAAAAGCTGGAGAAGATTGCATCTTCATTTGGAGCGAGATGAAAATCTACGCTGTCGTCGAGTACGTCTTCTTTGAAAGCCCGGCAGATTTCTTCTTTATGGCAGCCTGAGCTGAGGCCAATCTAGCTATAGGTACCCTGTAAGGCGAGCACGAGGTGTAGTTTACTCCAACCTCGTTGACAAAGAATTCGATGCTCTCCGGGTCACCACCGGTTTCTCCACACACACCCACTTCGAGCTTCGGGTTTGTTTGTCTACCGTCCTCGACTGCGATCTTCATTAGCCTACCCACACCCTTCTTGTCAACAACCTCGAACGGGTTGTTAGGGAGAACTTTTTCTTCGACGTATTTTACAAGGAACTTGCCCTCGGCATCGTCTCTCGACATGCCGAAGGTCATCTGCGTTAGGTCATTTGTTCCGAACGAGAAAAAGTCCGCGTACTTTGCGATCTCATCAGCAGTGACCGTTGCCCTTGGAGTTTCGATCATCGTACCGACCGGCGAGTCTGGAAGTATCGCCTTGATCAACTCTCTCAGTCTTGAAAGCTCATTTGCTTCGGAAGTAAGCGGCAACATGATCTCCGCTCTAACTTTGATTCCCCTTTCCTCCACCTGGTGCTTGGCTTCTGCGATCGCCTTTGCTTGCATTTCATAGATTTCCGGATAGGTCATTCCGAGCCTTATTCCTCTATGGCCAAGCATGGGATTGTCTTCCCTGAGACTGGGCATTTTCTTTGCGATCAGTTCTCCCAGTTCTGGGCTAGCAGGGGCGTGGAGAAACTCGTGCTGTGGGAGGTCAAGTAATCGGATTACGACCGGCCGGCCTTTCGCTGCTAGGAAAATGTCGTAGAAATCCTTCTTCTGGAATTCCTTCAGCTTCTCGAGCCATTTTTTCCGCTCTTCAGTGTTTTCAGAAATGATCATCCTCTGGACAAACGGGAGCCTGATTTTGGCGTTGAACATCCTCTCCGTTCTTACGAGTCCAAAGCCCTCCGCATGGAACTCGATTGCTTTTGCAACCATTGAAGGCGTGTCAGCGTTTGCCCAAACACCGTTTTTCCTGAATTTGTCCGCCATTCTGAGAAACTCCGCGAGATCGGTAGATAGCTCCGCATCCACTAGTTGTGCTGCTCCCAGAATCACGTCCCCAGAGCCGCCGTCAATTGTGATGACGTCGCCCTCGTTGATTATTACATCGCCGGACCTCGCCTGCCCGTCTGCTATCAAAAGCGTCTCGGCTCCCACAACTGCAGGTTTTCCCATCCCACGAGCGACAACCGCAGCGTGGCAGGTCTTTCCCCCTCTTTGAGTAAGGACGCCCTGGCTAGCTATCATACCATGAATGTCTTCAGGCGCAGTTTCTCTCCTGACAAGAATCACGCTTTCGCCGAGCTTTCCGAGCTCCGCCGCTTTGTTTGTGTCGAAGATCGCCTTTCCAACTGCGGCGCCGGGACTAGCGGCGATTCCCTTGACAAGGACGTCGACGTGCGCATCCGGATCTATGTGTTTGTGCAGCATTTGATCTAGTTGCGATGGCTCTACACGCATTACCGCATCTTCCTCTGAGATCAATTGTTCCTTCACGAGATCTAGGGCTATCTTTACCGCTGCCTGAGCAGTTCTCTTTCCGGTCCTCGTCTGAAGCATCCAGAGCTTTCCGTTTTCGACAGTAAATTCAAAGTCCTGCATATCCTTGTAGTGTTTCTCAAGAAGAGTTGCTATGTTGATTATCTGGTTGTAAATATCTGGCATTTTCTCCTGTATTTCCTCGATCGAGAGAGGAGTCCTCATTCCCGACACGACGTCTTCGCCTTGTGCGTTGATCAAATACTCCGAGAATAGGTGTCTTTCTCCAGTGTTGGGGTTCCTCGTGAAACCGACGCCCGAACCGGAATTGTCACCAGTGTTTCCGAACACCATCGCGACAATGCTGACAGCTGTTCCCATCTTATCATCAATCTTGTAAAACCGCCTGTACTCAATTGCTCTCTTGCCGTTCCACGACAGCAGGACAGCTTCGATTGCGCGATGCAGTTGTTCTTCGGGATCGCTAGGAAATTCTTTCCCAGTTTTTTCCTTGAAGATTTCTTTGAATTGCTTCACCAAATCCGCAAGATCGTCA
>DATLTL010000016.1:0-8028 GCA_035533635.1 Nitrososphaerales archaeon | reverse complement strand
AATCGATCGATCGTCCGGATTTTGAAAATCAACCCTGATTATCTCCGAGCCAGCCAGCAGTTGGAGAATCAAGCCCGCAGTTACTATCGGTCCAATGCCGAGCGTCATCAGCGTTCCTTGTTGCGAAGCAAAAATGATGTTTGAATAAGAGAATTGGCTTTGCGAACCGATTTGAACGCCAGTCAGCGGAGTGACCGCCATAACAAAATATACGATCAGAGCAATTCCAGTCCACATCAGTTTCTCGTTCAGCGAGGGTTTCCTGACAGGTTTCCTAATTTCGGGCAGTACTGTGGCTGCACTTTTCACGAAATTCTTGATAGCTCCCATTTTGATTGACCAACCTGTCGCTTTATCGGGTGTCCTTTCCTTTCGGCCGCGTAATCGATAATGCCAGCACGTAATTAAGCTGATTTATTTTTCTGAGATGGCTTTTGTCCTTTCTCAGGGGGTTTTGCCACTTGTTTTTCAACCTTCACCGTAGGTTCCAGCACCTCGACTGAGCCTCCTGCAGCTTTGATCTTCTCAATTGCTGTACTTGAGGCCCTAGGTACTCTGACTTTGAGCGCTAAATGAACAGTCCCCTGTCCCAGAAGCTTGTCGTATCCCAGACTAGCTAGGTCAAGTTCGTTTCCCGAACCAGCGAGGTTTCCTAGTTGGTTCAAATTGATCCACCGGTCAGTGATAGTCCTGTTGGGTGGATGCCACTTGTTTGAGCCGAAGTGATCTGGCGCGTATTTTACCGTGTAACTCCACTTGTGCTTGTGCATGCCAGCCATTCCCGATCCACCTTTAGCGCCAGTTCTTCTATGTTGACCGATCTGACCCCAACCGTGAGTCCTAGATCCACGGAGTCTCCTTACTTTTCTTAATCTTGATGCCATTTGTAATCCAATCCTTTGATCATAACATCTTTTCGACCAGTTTCGCAAGTTCCTCGTTGTGCCCGAGTATTCCTCCAGCCCGGTACTGTGTTCTCGTTGATCTCCTGAAACCTCCTTTTGGAGGACTCAATCTAAAGAATGGTCGCATACCTTCGCAATGACTCAACTTGGCTTTTCCTGATTCTAGTCCTCTTGCAAGCTCAGCAAATGAATGGTATTCGTCATTCTTCTTGAGTTCCGATTCAGAGAACTTGACACCAGTTGATTTTTCTGAGCGTAATTGCAATAATTTTTCTGCCATTGAACTGTCTATCTTGCACCACGCTACATGTTCTTTCGATAGGTTAAGCATTCCGCGGTAGACTTTGTCGTCTGGAACTATAGTAGCATTGAATCTCCGAGCGATCGACAGCTGTTCCAAAGTTGTTCTTACTGGAGTCCTAGTATTGACTAGACCTCTCAAGTTTACGACCAACAAGCTCCCCGAAGTTGCATCAGAGACTTGCTTTTTCTTAACCACGCTACTTGTGACGCTCATATTCGATTACCTTACCACACTGATTCCATGAATTCTTTTCAGAGCATCATATACGGCGTTGGCGATCGATGACATTGTATTGGTGGAACCATAGGTCCTTGTCCAAGCATCCTTGACCCCAGCTAATGTGAGTAGGTTCCTCACAGTCTCTCCCGCAACGAGCCCAAGGCCCCTCGGTCCGGGGATAATTTCAACGCGGACGCTTCCGCCTTTTCCACTTATTCTAAATGGAACAGAGTGATATCTGCCGCAACGGCATTCCCAACTTCCACAACCCAACTTTACAGGGATGATATTCAGGTAGGCCTCGGTTGTGGCTTTGTCTATGGCACTTCGCATCTGAACTGCTTTGCCTCTTCCTACACCGAACCATCCGCCTTCATTCCCGACCGCAACTACTGCGGCGAATTTCGTAATTTCGCCTGCATCAGTTTGCTTTTGGACTATGCCCACGCTTACCACAATTGATTTCATGTCAGGAATAAGCTTCTTAACGATATCAGCTTCCTTAATCCGCTGACCACTTTCAAAAATTTCTTCTATCGTCGTGATCTTTCCAGTGGCGACAAGCACACCTAATCGCGTCTTTGGAGACCAAGGAGCTTGTTCGCGCTCACGCCTTCTTTCCTCTCTCTGAGGTGGCGCTTGCGGCGCTGAAGGGCTTTCGACCTGAGGACTGCTCTGATTTTCTGACATAACCAAAACCTCTTAGTTCTTGACTCCCTTCTGGATCGCGATCTTCACTTTCTCAAAGTGTGTCGGATAGTCAGCAGGACTTATCCCAGAGGCCAATGCTTTCGAAAATACTTGATTGAACTTTGCCTTATCTTCGCTCTCGAGTTTCTTTGCGTAAGCAGCAATATGCGAACCCTTTGCTCTGGATTCCTCGGGCAGACTTTCGTCGTCTACTGCAATCTCCAAGCCCGCGTCTTTTGCTCCGTTTACGACTGACGCTATCCTAGATCCATGAACGAACCGTCCAACTCCAGAATACAGGATCACGTTTTTCACTTTGGTTCCTTGGGCGAGCTGCCCTAAATAAAATCCGGTCAAGAAGGCGCCAGGCAGGTTTTTTGATGATCCCTTCCAACCAAACTTTGCCAGATCTCTGGAAGAAGCGGCGCAAAGCGTAATGTCCCCACTTGGCGTTGGAGTGAGTATCTGGGCATAGATGTATCTCCCAGAAACTCTGACTGCGAGGAAGGGTTGCTTTCCCACAATCATCCCTCTCCTCTTGCGATAGTCTGTCTTTCCTTCTCTTCTTCGACGGAATATGTGAACATAATGGTTAGTTGTCATTCAAACAATCTACCTCCGAGTCACCTTTGCAAGTTCTTCGTCGAGACGCTTTCGCGTCCTAATCTGAGCTCCTTTCACCTGCAAATAGAACTTTTTGAAATCTTGCTTCGAAATGTCCCCGCGATCTCTTTTCACTTTCAAAATGCGCCTGAGCATTCTAACGCGCGCCACCCAGACGCTTTTCTTCCCAACGCGAGATCCTTTGGCACCCTTCTTTGAACCTTGACCAAGACCTCTCTGTTTTCTTTTCATCTTCCGAAGCCTCAATCGTCCGCGCGAATTGCCCTTCTTCGGTTCAACCCAGATGAAACCCGCAGATAGCCATCCCCTGATGCTTTCTCTTGTAATAGCGTCTTGCAATTGTTCTGTAGCCTCGGGATCAAGTCTAACTCTGGACATTCCAACCCCCAGGAGGTCTGAAACTATTCTCTTCTTGTTACTAAGATCTACCATTGTAATTCACGCCTCTAACGCTTCGACTTTTTCTTATCCTTCTTCTTCGGTTCCGCCTTTTCCGAATCGGATTCCTTTGCTCCGATCAAAAGGTTTCTTCCATTTAGAACTCTGATTCCCAACTCCTTTGCGCGCTTGGCTAATTCAATCCTCTTCCTTCTGCCCACGCCCGCTGCGAATCTGGCCGCGTCTATCGATGGTGAAAGAACTTCCAATTCAGCCATGTTGTGAACCAAAACATCTCTCAGCCCAGAAGGATGCAAGTACCTAACATCCTTGGGTACCCTATAGCCAATCTTAACGAGGTGAGGCCAACCCTTCACTGATAATCTCATGTGGTTGTCGATACCTTTCGGTTTTCGCCAAGGATCGTCAATCCTAACGTAACGCCAAGATTCAAACCTGCGAAAATTCGGGGTCCTAGCCTTGATTTTTCTCCTCACCTCAAGCAGTTTCGCCATATCCTGCTTGCTTCTTGGAGAGGCTTTTTTGCTACTTCCTGATCCGCTCATAGACATATACACCATCTAAGAAAACTCTCTGATCTTTGCGTTTTACCATTGTTGCTTGTTCCAGGTTGGCCGCTGTTTGTCCCACATCTTGAATGGACACACCGTTCAGAATGACATCCTCACCTTGAACTTCAGCCTTCGTATCCCCTATTATCGCGGCGACGCGTGGAGACCTTTCGCCATAAAAATTCTCTACCAGTACCTTCTTGCCTTGGACCTTAACTGTTACCGGAAAGTGGGCATAGATTACTTTCAGCTTGTACTGGAAGCCCTTCGTTACTCCTTCGATTGCGTTATTTATCAGAGAGTTGCCAGTATGAAGTATCGACCGATTCTTTCTCCTTGCCCCATGGGTGACGACGCCGATCTTCGTTCCGGATATTTCAATGTCCACTGGTATCTTGGAAAAGTCTTGGATTACTTTCCCCAATGGACCCGTGACAGTCAGCGAACCAGCGTCATACTTTGCGCTTACGCCCTTTGGAAGCTCTATTGACACTTCCAAGTTCTGCGCCTTCTTGGAAGACGGTGGGACCGTACTCTTAGTAGACATAGCCAACCAATCTTCCCCCTAATCCCTTTTCTTGCGCTTCGCTGTGTGACATCACTCCCTGAGGTGTGGACACAATCAGTATCCCGACACCAACTGCAGGTAGGAATTGTCTTTCCCACCTAGTATAGCCATTCTTTCCGACACCGTATCTTGGAGAAATCACATTGCACTTGTTTATTCTGCCCAAAAGTTGGATCTTGAATTTTCCTGAAATGCCATCGTCAATGAATTCGAACTCGCCGATGTATTTGTTCTTCTGCATTGATCGCAAAACGGCGGAAGCTAGTTTCGATGCTGGTATCGCCAAGCATTCTTTCTTGTTCCGTATCTCGTTGTTGTATATCGTTGCAAATAGGTTTGCCAAAACATTGTTTGCTGCCAATCTATATCTCACTACACACTACTCGTATTTCCTGAATCCCAGTTTCAGCGCGACTTCCCTGAAGCATTGCCTGCACAGCATCAAATCGTATTTTTGGATCAGGGCGCCGTACTGACCACAGCGTCTGCAATACCTTGATCCCTTTCCGAATTTTCTCGGCTTACCATGACGCTCCTTTGGCAACTAGAGAACCTCCACTCCAAAATTTCGCTTGAAGTATTCTACAGCTTCCTCTCTTCCGACCCTGTGTGTCCTGCCGACCTTCGAGGAAGCTCTATTACGCCTGGCAATCCTGTAGCCTGATCGCTCAAGAACAGCTGAGACATTCATCCCAAAAATACCAACCTCTGGAGTATATCGGACACCAGGAATCTCTATGTGTTCTTTGATACCAAATGAGCAATTTCCAAAATCATCAAATGAGCTGGCGGGAATCTTGTTTTCCCTGCCTTGCAGCAATAGTTTCAATACTTCTGAACACTTTTTCCCTCTGATTGTAACCATCATTCCAATGGGTTCACCCTTGTGAACACCAAAATCTCTTATTGATTTCTTGGCTTTGCGTGAGCTCGCCTTTTGTTTGACGAGATCTTCTATGACTCTTCTTGCCCTCTCAATCGCTTCGCCCGAACGCCCCACTCCTATGTTTAGGACGACTTTACCGATTCTAACGCTCCTAGAATCGATCTTGTCTGGCTTTTGTTCTTGCACTGTTGTTGTGTTGCTCATTTTCCAACTTGCTCCAAAATCAAGCGCTCAACTTGGAGATTGTGATCTCTGGCTGTTGCTTTCCCAACGGGAGAAGTACTGTCGTTGTAAGTTCTGAAGCGGTACCATCTGCGAATCTAATAGTAGCGATCGCTCCGCGTTGATACGTACCAGCTTTAACATCTTCTACCGTGGCCACTTCACCTGAACGCTCGCCCTTGATAAGAAGCGCAAGGTTTCCTTTATTGAGCCTAAAGCTCCCTTGGAACTCTTGAGTGGGAATTTTTATGATGCAACCATCCCCCGGCTTGATGTCAACTTCAGCTTCGGGGAAAATAATTCTACCATCGTGCAATCCATAACCAATCTTTGCACCGCGAGCAGTTCTCTTTGACTTTACCATGCAAATTTTCAATTCTTTTTCCTTTTCTGCAATTTCTACGGGTACCAGTCGACCGTAAGAAGGCACCATCCGGTATGATTTTCCGACATTGGTTAGATCGATCACATCCATCAGACCTATCGGGAATGCCTCGGATTTGACGACTCGGCCGTCAACCTTGATGTTACCATTAGCAAGCACAGAAATTGCTTCTCTTCTGGTCTTGGCTAGCCCTAAGATGTCACGCAAAACAACAAGCAGTGGATAGCTATAACTCTTGGGATGCGGACCCGGAGCTGTCCTTACAACAAACCGTTTATCCTTCCTGGCTATTTGCCAGAAGGCTGGCACTGTTGATCTCTTTACCTTTAGACTCCCACTTTTCTTTGCCATTCTAACCAATTCCTGAAATCTTATGACGTTCCCTCAAGTTTCGTTCTGCGAAATTTGTCTTCGAGATTAAGTCCAGTAACCACGACATTTGATGCGTGAATCCGAATGGCAGTAGTCCCTCCAGCTATCTTCTCTCTGGTAACTCCCTCGAGCGTTAATCTTCCATCCTTTGGGAAAACTTTCTGAACCTTACCTTCGACTCCGGAATATTCTCCCCTGATTAATTTCACACTATCACCTATTCTGATGCGAATGGAGTTCTTTCCATACTTCGACTTTAGATCTTTTGAGAGCGCAGCGCGAATGAGGTTTAGACTCTTTTCCCTAACCGGGTTTAGGAAAAGTTTCTTTCTGACCTTGACTGACTTTGAAGATTGTGATTGTAGTTTCAATTTGAATGGTTCTCCTCTAAACTATCATAGTTGCAAGGTTTGCTATCCTAGGCCATCTTTCTGCAGCTTCCGCAGCAACTGGACCCTTGATGTCCGTTCCCTTCAGGTCGCCTTCAGGAGTGATAATTACAGCTGCATTGTCTTCAAACATTATTCGTTGTCCGCTGACTCTCCTTACAGCATACTTTTGTCGGATAATGACAGCGCCAAAGGTCTGCTTTCGGAGCTCTGGTGGTCCGCGTTTCACCACAACAGTAATATGATCGCCAACTGAAGCGGAAGGAACTCGTTTCAGCCTCCCATGATATCTGGTCACGTTTATAACGCGAAGTGTTTTCGCTCCAGTATTATCAGCACAGGTAATCACTGCATTATTTGGAATAGCTCTAGTTATGTAGAGTTTGAATTCGGAGACTCCCTTTGCAGAGACTGCTCTTGATTTAGTGGACATTTACAATTCTCAACTCTACTTTGACGCGGCTGCCTTCGCAGCGACGCTCATTTCTCTTCCGACTACGACAAAGGAAACTGTTTTTGAAATAGGTCTGCATTCAGCAACAGTCGCTACATCACCAATACTGAGATCCACACATGGTGAAAGATGAGCATGGAGCTTGTGGCGCTTCTTCAGATATCGCATATACTTGTTGTTGTATGCGGTCGATTCTCTTTGAACGACTGCCAAATTCTTCGCCGACACGCTGACTACCTTGCCTGTCAGGAGTTTTCCTCTGATTCTTAGCGAACCATGGAAAGGACAGTTCGGATCTTCGCACTGTCGCTCCGGAGCCTTCACTTCTAGCCCAATATTTCTTGATTCAGCCAATTTTGTTTACCTTAACCCTTGATCCGTTCATCGGGAGTTCCTATCAACTTCGACCCTTCAATCATCAGTGATTTCTTGTCTATGGCGCTGTAAATGTTCAAAGTCACGACCGATTTCGGAAGTCGAAACAAATTCCCATTCAGCGATTGTACTATCAACATATTCTTAGTTTCATTTACTACAAGTCCATTCTTAGAGATGAGACTCTTGTCAAGGGCTGACAGGACTTTGATCTCTTTTCCAATTAGTAATTCATTATACATCAGAATTCACCTTTGCAAAGGAAAATGAAAAGTTCAACAAATGATGCGAACAGATCTGGGAAATCTGCTAGACAATCCAAGGCGCATCGATTCTTGACTTTTCCAGAAAATCCTACTTGCTCTCCTCCACTTTGGCTTTCTCGCCAATTTCTTTCTTCGAAGAATTGTCTTTGGCAGTTCTCTTCATTGAATTCTCTGCCGTTAGCGCTCTGGCAATATTTCTGCGGATTGATTTTATTTCTCCAAGCTGCTTTTTTAAAGTTCCTCGTGCTGCTTTCGACCTAAGAGTAGAAAGCTCGGAGCGCATGTCATTTAGCTTCTTTACGAGATCTTCCTCGGAAAGCTTGGAAAGTTCTTCAGTTTTGAGTCTTTTCATCTTCTACCTTTGGCTCCTTCTTGCTCATCGAACTCCGTCGAGAGGTCTTGGGGGCAGTTTGTTCCGT
>DATLTL010000015.1:0-19927 GCA_035533635.1 Nitrososphaerales archaeon | reverse complement strand
AATTCCGCCGATTGTGGCACGTCCTCTTTCTTTCCAAGCTCAATATCCTTTCTATCGAGGAGGTAGATTCGCTGCAATTTATCCGAGACGAGCGAGACTGCGACGACAGGTTGTTCCGCCGTGTCCGGATTCGGGATTCTGTTTTCCAAGGAGAGAACTTCGATGTCAATGGCTGCTCTCTTCAAGTATGGAAGCGGTTGGTTTAGGAGCGCCGCCCACTCTTCGATCTGCTTTGCCATATCTGGCTTGGAAGATTGTAGCGTGCGCTTCAGGGAATCTTGCACTTCTCGAGGGGTGTCAAACGGAACTGGAACTATCCTTCCGTTTTCTATTTTGTAAAACGCGCCCACGTAGAGTTCATTGTCGTAGAGGAAATTTTCGTAATATTTGATGTCCGCCTCCCAGGCGGTTATCGCGTTTCGAAGGCTGTTTTCCTGTCCACCGATTGCTAGCGGGTCTGTTGCCACAATCTTGCTAACTTCAATCTCCTTGTCCTGGATGAGATCGCGCTTTTTTACTGTAACAATCTCAATAATGTTCGGTCTGGCTTTTTTCAGGTATTCAAGTTCGGATACAGGTAGCTTTGAAAAACAATGGGGCTTGTGCCCGCTCGAATCAGACCAGAGGTAGATCCTGTTTGAGGTGGGTTCATAGAACTTCAGCTGAGCCACCCTTCTCTCTCCGTCATACGTTGCCGATATCAGAACGGATGGCCCGAGCTCTCGAACCCCCTTTATCATATCTTTGAGCTTGTCCTTGAGTTGAGTCCTAGCATCCGCGCTTAGTAAAATTGACTTGGGTCGCTCGGGTATCGAAGGCGCGGCGTCGAGGGTCTGCTGGACTTGCAAGCGAATCAATGCGGAACTTCTCCGCTAATAACGTTAGCAATGAAATATCATGGTACCAAACGAGGTATGTCGGCAAAAAAAAGCTCGCAATCGCGTCAAACGTCGAGTTTAGAGAACCGCTACGATTCCTAGTTTCTTCGGGTTCCATAGATTTATATGGCAAATCCCGCACTGCTGCGCAACGGCGTGATGAAACCCATGGTTCAACATTCAGATTGTTGAACAGACCTATTCGGCTGGCAGAGACTCGCTACACCGTTTAGTCGGCTCGCTTCTTTCAAGATTCCGAACTTCAACTGTGTTGAAAAAGGAAGCCGTTCCGCGGAGACTTTCCGCGGATCTAGTCGCACTTACGACGTGATTATTGGCAACACATCGCCCGTAATTGTTTCCAAGTTACGAGCTTGCTGCGTCTGCTGAGCGATTACTGAGCAACCGCAACCTGCGTGGTGGCCTTTGCCCTTCCTGAGAGTTCCACGATAGAGTCCCTGTTCCAGTGTGTGGCCGGACCTCTTCTCCCATTCTTCGATTGGGATTGCGTACTTCTGTTGGATCCTGTCTCTATACCATTCTGGGATTACATTGAACGCGCAGAATGGAATGATTCTCTTGTCTGGAGTCACGTAGTGAATGTCGCAGCGCATCAACCTTTCCTCGTCGTGGTTGTACTTGTCTTGGAAGTGCATCATTCCAAGGAACATTGTCTTCTGGTGGAATTCACCAAGTGCTTCGTAATCGTGCTTCACGAGCGCGTTGAACAGAAGCTTTGACAGGTTGATTCCGTCAGGAGTCTTTTCCTTGTCGATGAACTTGCTCAAGTTAGCAAGAATCTTTGGTATGACGACGAGCTTGCTCGCGCCTCCGTTAAGCTCATCAGATTTGTCTTGTAGATAGTTGAGCATGCCTTCCATGTCTACGAATCTCGTCAGTGGAATCAATTTGTCGTGGTCTTTGAACACGTATGTTCCTGCACCACATGCGAAGTGGATTGAAAGCTCGTATTGCGGCTTCTTCGTGAAGGCTTCGATAAAGTGCGTCATTGGAACACAAGTCGGCACTGTGAACCAGTCGTCCTCGACGATTTCACCCTTAGTCTGTTCTTCGATTCTCTGAATTGCGTCAGGGATTGTAATCCTATATTTTTCGCGCTCAGATTTGCTCATTCTTCCGGTGAGCGAAACTGGCTGGAAGTTGACTGACCTGATGACATCAATGTTAGCCTGACCAAAGCGAACCAATTGTCCCAGTTCGTGGTCGTTAACTGATTTGATGACTGTTGGAACGAGTACAATTCCGAGGCCTGCCTTTCTGCAGTTCTCGATTGCATACGGAGCTTCCCAGTGATTCTTTCCGTTAGTCCTCGGAGAGACACCGTCAAAGCTCATGTACACCGTGTTTACTCCCGCTTCGCGCAACCTCTTTACCAGCGCGGGATCGATTGCCATATTGATCGCATTGCTGTTTAGCTGAATGTGATCAACTCCTTCCTCTCTGCAGATTCTTACAATCTCTGGCAGTTCTGCTCTTAGAGTAGGTTCTCCACCTGTAATCTGGATTGCATTTCCAGGAACCGGTCTTTCCGCTCGGAGTGATTTCACCATTTCACGAATCTGATCCAGTGATGGCTCGTAAACGTACGCACCTTCGACACCCTTTTTCGCGTAGAAGAAGCAGTACCAGCAAGTGAGGTCGCATCTGTTAGTGACGACCAAGTTTGTGAGTCCGCTGTGACTCAAGTGTGAGGAGCACAATCCACAGTTCTTTGGACAGTTGCACTTAGAAAGTGGAACGTTCGGGTTGTCAATGCCTTTACCATCATGGAAATACTTTGCAAATTTCTTGAACAGTCTAGCGGAACCGAAGTATAGCTCTTCACAGATTCCATGGTCAGGGCAGGTCTTTGTTAACCAAATTTTTTCATCCCTCTCGAAAACGAGAGCGGGTATGGTCCGATTGCAATCAGGGCAAATGCTTGCTGTTTCATGCGGCAGTGCATAAACCGGGACTGTGTTCGAACGAGTTTGGATTTGTACGATAGGTAATAGTTCTTCTACGCGTTGCATGAAATCACCTACTACTGCCGGTGGTATTTAAAATTGCCTTTTTTCGACCTTCAGTGCTTGAGACGAGCGAGCAAATGCCTTGATGAGGCAGCAAGACTCAAGTTATAAAGCCATAGTGCCTATTTTGGCCTGCGATGACAGCACCGCAATCGCTAACCAATAATCCAGTTAAGCTAGCTAAACCCTTCAACAGCGAGTCAATCGAAAAAGCAGTTGTATCGATACTCAGATCCGGGATGTTGGTCCAAGGACAATTCGTTAAGGAATTTGAATCTCAGCTTTCCTCGTACATTGGATGCAAGCATGTTATAGCAGTGAATTCCGGCACCGCCGCACTTCAGGTCGGGATCTCGGCAGTCAGGAAATTCCGGGACATTCCTCCTAACGTTATTCCAGAGGTGGTCACTACTCCACTAAGTTTCGCAGCGACCGCCAACGCTGCTATCGGATCAGGGTGTCTCCCTGTTTTTGCTGATGTCGACCCTGAGACCTTCAATATCGACCCTGTCAAAGTCAAAGAAAAAATAACCGCAAGCACTATTGCAATCGAACCAGTAGATGTTTACGGGTTGCCAGCTGATCTGGATGGTCTGCGAAACCAAACTGGTAAAATGAAGATACCAATAGTCGAAGACTCTGCTGAAGCAATCGGTGCTCTCTACAAAGGAAAAAAGATAGGCAATGTTTCAGTAATATCCTGTTTCAGTACTTACGCGACCAAGAATCTCCACACCTGTGAGGGAGGATTTGTTACGACAAACGATGATGGGTTAGCAAACGAAATGCGAATGGTACGGAATCAGGGCCAGGCATCGAGATACAATCAGGTAACACTCGGTTTCAATTTTAGAATGCAGGAAATGGACGCTGCCATAGGATTGGAACAGTTGAAGATACTTGACGAATTGAATGAGACCAGAATGAACCATGCACTGGCAGTCAAAGAAGGACTGGAAAGTTTGGATTGCCTAAACTTCCAGAAGGTGGAGAGTCCGAAAGACCATTCATGGTACCTTTTCTCTTTAACACTAGATGAAAGGAGGGCAAGAATCTCCCGGGACAAGCTTGTGCAACGTCTGAAAGAGGGAGGAGTTGAAGCAGATGTCGCTTGGCCCACCCCGATACATCTTCAACCTTACTTTAGGAAGGAATTCGGTTTCAAGGAAGGCGACTTTCCGATAAGCGAGAAAATCTGCAAAACAGTCTTCCAACTTCCAATCCAGCCATTCTTGACCAAAGAGGAAGTTCAGAGAGTCGTCAGTACTGTGAAGTCGATTCTACGCTAGTATGCGCGTGCAAAATACGCAATCCGAGTTGCCATGGACCCGCAGACTATGCATTTTGAGCCAGAATCAGGATGTTCGTCAAAGGGAATAAGACGGATATCCGAACCTGTTTCCTCCTTTACCTTCACTTCGCATTGCTGAGAGCCACACCAGGGAGCTCTTGCGAATCCCCCGATTGATTCAATAGTTTCCTTCAGTGCAAGGTACGCGCTAACATCAACAGTGCGTAACTTCAATTGATCTGAAGCCCGCTGTAGGAGATTTGATTGGATCTCTTCCAATCTTTGGTTTGTAATTTCCAGCACTTTCGAAAGCGGAGCCGACTCTTTGTTTCCATTGTCGCGCCTGACCAAAACTGTAGTATTGTTAGCGATATCTCTTGGACCAATTTCCATTCTTAAGGGCACGCCTTTCAGCTCCCATTCGTTGAACTTCCAACCGGGTGTATAATTCTCGCGCGAATCCAGAAAGACTCTTAGCCCAGAAGCTGAAAGTTGCTCTGCAACCTCGCTGCATTTTGCGAGTACATCGTCCGCTTTCGAAGATGAGAAAATGATCGGGACAATTACCACCTGAATGGGGGCGACCTTCGGTGGAAGTATCAAACCCTTGTCGTCACCATGTTGCATTATCACAGCACCGATAAGTCTCCATGAAATCCCCCAAGAGGTCTGCCATACAAATTGTAGTTCGCTATTGGCATCAAGAAATCTTATTTCGAACTGCTTTGAAAAATTCTGGCCAAGATGATGCGATGTGCCCATTTGGACTGCCTTGCCGTCAGGCATCATAGCCTCAAGCGTCGTTGTGTAAACGGCTCCTACGAATTTTTCCTTGTCAGTCTTTTTTCCAATCAGAACGGGGATTGCTAGGAGCTCCTGCATTAACTTCTGATAGATTAGCAAGATATCCATGACTTCCTTCTCTGCCTCCTTCTCAGTGGCATGTGAAGTGTGTCCTTCCTGCCAGAGGAATTCGGCGCTTCTGATGAATGGCTTGGTTGATTTGATTTCAGCTCGGAGCACGGAGTTCCAAACGTTAAGTAGCATCGGCAGGTCGCGCCAGCTCCTAATCCACCTCGACATTGAATCATGAATGATTGTTTCAGAAGTCGGCCGAACTGCGTACATGTCAGAAAGCTCTTGGGTGCCGGACCTCGTCACCCAGAAGACTTCAGGTGTAAAGCCCTCAAAGTGCTCAGCTTCTTTCTTTAGAAGTGATTCAGGTATCAAAGTCGGAAAGTATGCATTTTTGTGCCCCGTTTTCTTGATCTTTGAATCAAAATAACTCTTGATCAGATCCCAAATCTCAAACCCATAAGGTCGCAAGACAATGAATCCTTTGCCGCTAGCATAATCAGCAAGTTCTGCTTTGAGGACTAGCTGCGTGTACCATTCCGAGAAATCTTCAGATTTCTTTACCGATATACCCAGTGCATCTTTGTCATTTTGTTTTGCATGATCTGGTCTCTTGACTGCCCGCTCCGAACTCATGTTATGCTTGACCCCCAATTTGCTCCGTACACCTCGACCTCTCTCCTTCTAAGCTTTCTGACAAGGAGCACAACCATGAGAATTGAACCGACAGCAGCCAAGACTATTGTGTAAAGTGAAACGAAATTTCCAGCATTGATGAGTATCGTGTTGTTCAAGGTAAACACAGACAAGAAGTAGTCAATCGACCAGTGCAGCAGTATGGCGGAGGGGAGTCCGTACACGTAATACAATCCTCCTAGTGCCACTCCTGCGACAGCCGCGCTTGCAATCTTGCCGGGACCCCATCCAGCACCAAGAAGTACGTGCGCCAATCCAAAGAGAATAGCACTCACTGCTATCATTGTATACATAAGATACAGATGGCGTTTGTACTGCTGTGGCGTATCATTCTTTTTGAGGTATCTCGACGGATGCCACAATGCGAGTATACCATCTCGGATCCTTCCTTTTGATGCGATAACAATCAGGGCGACGATACCGATTGGAATCACTCTGAATCCAATCTCTTCGCGCAATGGCGCAATTGTCAACTCTATGAATTGCAAAAGCGGATCTATAGTTGGAAGGTTACCAGTTGAGACCCCTCCAGCCTGTTGTAGAAATGACAGAACTACTGTGCCCCAGAGAATTATGGGAAAAATGATCAGCATTGCGAGCATTGAATTGTCCATCAATTTGCCAACGCCGTTTGTCGATGCCGACCTGATTGCGGCCAGAATACTCTTGAAGGGTCCGTTGAGCGCCATCGCAAAGAGAATCAAGTAAACCGTCCACAGCGCCAGGAACAATTGCCCCAAGTTGAAATTGACTGGGACTACGAATGTGATGAGTGTCACGAATAACGTGATTCCGTGTCCCAGTGTGGATGCAGTATAATTTTGTTCCGAATCTGATGTCAGGCCGAAATATTGAGGCGCACCTTGCAACTGGGTTTGCCCAACTCCCGCAACCCAGACGGTGTGAACTTTTTGCCCGTCACTTTCGATTTGAACAAGTGTTCCACTTGGGATATGATAGTTTCCAGTTATGTTTCCGCCTGAGCTAATCGTGACATTCGTCATCTTGAACCCAGAATTCACATCTACGAAAGCGTTCCCGCTGGAATCGTAAGTAACACTAGGATCAATCCAGATTATTCGCGAAGTGCCAGAAGTCAATCCGCTAGCACTAATGTTGAGAAATGCATTCGAACCGCTATAGTTTGTATCCGCAACAACATTGCTGATAGGCTGATTGTAAACAAAATAAGCACCCACGGCAAAAGACGCAAATTCGAATAGCAGCAGGATTATCAGTGCGATTGCAAGCAAAATCGCCATGTAATGGCGACGTCGGTCTATGTGATACCCCAAATTTTGCAAAACTTGTCGCCAGGAATGCTAGTGGGCGATAATTTTCTCGAGAATCTCCTTAAAGGGTTGCGGATTCGCGAGGAAAAGACTTTTGTTAATCTCGAATTAAGGGTGCTGATGATAGAATCATGAGAGTGCGTTTATTGTGGCACACACCGAATCCTGAGGTAATGGTTGCTCTGGCGATGCGCCGTTGTTACAATTCAAAACCAATAGAGGAGTTGGAGAAGGAGATCCAGTCAAAACCTGGCTATGAGAAGGAATTGATAGCCAAAGCGCTTCGCGATAAGACTTTTGATGTCATAGAACACGCCGTTTTCATGTTTGAAATCGAAGGTGTAAGCCGAGTCTGCACTCATCAACTTGTTCGCCACCGAATAGCGAGTTATGATCAAGAGAGTCAAAGATTCTCGGCGGTTGAGCGAGAAGATTTCATAACCCCCCGAACGATTCAATCCAATCCCGAGGCACTAGAAATCTATCAGCAGTTTCTTAAGAACGCGATTGAAACCTTCAAGAAACTCAAGGCGCTCGAAGTTCCGAAAGAAGACGCGCGGTTTGTCCTGCCTCAATCAATAGGCACCAAGCTCGTCATTACCGCAAACGCCAGAAGTCTGATGCATTTCTTCTACCTTAGAACCGCGACTCAGGCGCAGTGGGAAATAAGAGAGCTCGCTGAAATGATGCTGCAAGAATGCAAAAAGGTAGCTCCGACGATTTTCAAGGATATACTCGAGGCATAGGGTGGATAGATCTATGGCTTACTTTACTGACCCAATGGGGGACGAATTCAAGAAAGCAATCGAAGAAGCAATGGAAGAGATTGAAAACGAGGAATCTACCAAGAAGGATTCTAAGAAGATTGAAAAGTCCAAAATGAAACACTTGTCAACAAAAACAAAACGCTCGCTAAAATGAGCTACTTTTCTTGTGGCATCTCTTCAAAGGCAACGTAGCCAGAGTACCCGCATTTCGAACAAGCATAGTATTCCGGGACGAGCCATCCGGAAAGCGCACTCGCCAACTTTAGCTCGGACAAACACTTTGGGCAAAATTTTTTCCTGCCTGCGAGCGTTCTCCGCCTGAATCTCACCTTTAATTCAGGACCTAATTCAGACAAGGTCTCATTTTCAGAGGATGACAAAGAAATAACCAGATTTACTGAACTTCGATAGCGCTGTCACCAAAGCCCATATCGACGAGGCTATCCCGAACTTGGTCTCGGTGGTCTCCTTGGAGTAGAATGTATCCTTCCTTCGCGGTCCCGCCACATGCAAGCTTGCTTTTCAGTGTCCTGGCAATTTTTTCCAAATCAGAACGCTTAGGGTTGAGACCCTCTACCATTGTTGTAGGCTTTCTGAACCTTCTCATCTCCAGTCGGATCACTATTCGAGTTTCCTCCTTTTCAAGATCCTCGCAGACACATAGATCCTTAGGAAGACCGCATGTAGAGCACACCTCTGCCATCAATTCGGCCTCGCAGAGTTCGCGCTTGTAGTTAGAATATTCGACGTTGCTATACGCATCGCTCATGTGGTTTCGTGCGACAAATTATAAAAATGTTGTGCAGAAATTGTCTTTTGCTCAGTTCTAAAGACAACCGATATTAATTGCCTGCAACATAATACCCATGCAATGCCAACTACTTGCGCCAGGTGTGGGGATGAGTACCTCCCGATGCTAGAATCTGACGAGATAGAAGGCCTCTGTCCAGCATGTATTTTTGATCCCGAAAGAACTCAAACCTATTGCGCAGAAAAATAGGTAGAACGCGAGTTCCGTAAGTATGATTCCCTTGGACTGTCCCAAAAGAATCTAGTTAAAATAAAGAGGACTAGAAAACTTCAATCTAGCCGCATATCTTTTCGAAGGGGGCTCGGCCAATCTTGCCTTTATCCTTCCTTGCGAAGCTCGACTCTGACAGCTCTTCGAACAGTATTTTCTTCGTTCAGAGCCGCGAAAACTCGATTGCGTGACTGAGAATGCGCGGCCACAAAAATCGCAGCGCTGCTCATCGTCAGCATCTGTGCTTTGCGATTTAGTGGTCACTGCGTCAATATCCTCACTTTCCTCTTCAATCGAGGAAAGGGTACGAGCGCTCTGTTCTTCTGAAAGCATTATCCACAAATCACCATTGAATTATCGACAGATAACAATTGCCTATTCCAAAACCAGATCTATAACCAATAGTAGCAATCCCGTTTGCTGCTTTAATTGATGACCTAAACGCAAGCCCGAATGAAGTAGATCCATTGAACTCATTTCACAATTCCACGGAAGCAAACTCTCATTTGAGATAGCAAATGAATTATCACAATCAGTTTTGTGTAATATTCTTGTCATGAGTTGATGACAATTATGGTTCAGTATAAACTCACTGTATAGACGTATATGCTATGTATATACTACTATATTGCCCTCAATAGCCAGAAGTTCGCTTCAGGAATCCATTACACGCATCATGGAACTCTGACCGAGCCCCAAAGGCACATCAGTCCACTTTACTTTCACCAGATCTCCATCTAGCTCGACAATCTTTCCCCTTGCAACTTTCGTTTTTGAAACGTCAAATTCCACTGTTCTACCAATGAACTTTTGCAGTTGTTCTATCGTCAAATTCTCTTGCACTGCGGCAGAGCAAGAATAATCATCATCGAATGTAATTACCACAGCGGTTATTGGCATCTCGCCAATAACACCAACACATTCGATAATAAATCTACTGCCGACGCCTAACCAGAAACAATTATCTTTATCTGATTTTCAAGCCGTGCGGATGACATAGCTTCACCGATCTTTTCAAGCGAAAATCTTCCGGTAATGAATTTCCTTACGTCAATCTTCCCCGATTCCAAGAGTTCGATCGCGTGTTTCAGTTCGACCTCAGTTGTGGAGTAGCTCGACGAAATTGCAAATTCGTTCAAGAAAAATTCATCCAAATCGAGATTGTGAGTCGCTCCCTTGTGCGGTGCACCAAAGAGGAGTAACCTACCAGATTTTCTGATGGATCTTAAGCTTTCAGAAAACGCATCGCGTGAGCTCGTCGCCACTATCGCAAGATCAAAACCCGACCCGTTAGTGAGACTTCGCGCCTTCTCGGAAAAAGATCCGTTGCTTGATTTGCTTGCATCAATAGAAGTTGCATTTTCGTTCTTTGCTGCAAATTCGAGCCGACTTGGAATAACATCAACCGCAGTAACCTTTGCTCCGGGCAGCATCGAGTGAATCAGTTCCATGTGAAGCAGTCCAATAGGTCCTGCACCAACCACCAGAATTCGTGATGGAGGTTTGGAGAAAACTTCGGCGTGAATTAATCCTCGAATGCAGCAAGCAAGTGGCTCGGCAAACGAGGCCTCTTCGAAAGAGAGATCAGAACCTATCTTGTGAACCCCACCATTTCGAACATTGTATGATGGAACTAGAAATTCTTCTGCAAAACCTCCTGGAATAAAATTACTCGTTTTGAAACCTTCGCACATTGTCCCCGCGCCTGCATGGCACAACTTGCATGCATTGCAGGTGACATGGTGATGGGGAATCACAAAATCACCAATACGAAAATTGCTTGACGCGCTCTCAGTGATAATCCCTGCAACTTCGTGTCCAAGTACTGTAGAAGTTATTCCTCGCCCTGTTAACTTTTCAAGATCGGTCCCACAAACGCCTGAAGCTTTCATCTGTACGATTACTGATCCTTCTTCCAAACGAGGTAGCTGGACCTTGCGCAATTCCACACCCCCACCAGTCTTCACGAATGCAGCGAGAGTTGTTCTTGCACTCATTTCCCATTCACGCCTCTAACAACTTTCATGCTAACCGGGGTTAATCCGGATACAGCAAACAGGACAACTCCAATCTAGCTCGAGTCACTCAGCCCTTTCGATAATTCTGCTATCTTGTCTTTCCAGTTCTTTGACAAAACAACCCCGCTAGCAACGAGGATACCTTCCGCGCCGAGTTTCACCGCCATGCATGCGTCGTCGCGATTTATTATTCCCGCACCGCAAAGCAATCTCGTGTTTGAATCAGGTCCCTTCGATTTTTCCAGAGCAGATTTCGAACGAGTTATTATTTCTGGAGAAGCCCTTGAGACGGCCCTTCCAGATCCAATAAGTTCAGGTGGTTCAACCGCTATGAAATCTGGATTACATATGGACAAACGCGCAACCTCGTCGTCATCTCTAGCACAAACAATGGACACCATTTTTAAATCTCTGAGCCTCTTCACAATTTGGACTATCGAAGACTCGTCTATCCTGTGTTCACTGTGATTTATGATAGATCCGAAAGCTCCCGATATTTTTGCAATTTCAGGTACCAGCGCGCCTGTTGATGGACCAACTCTCGCATCGTCAAGATGCTGGGCCAGCAATCTAATTCGCGGGTATTTTGAGTGCAAATAATGCAATTCAAAAGCGGGAACAGCAAGAAAAATCTGGTTCTTTCTTCCCAGGTTCTGGGCATTTGCAACGTAAGAAGCAAAATGATCGAGCTTCTTTCCAGACGTCTCAAGAAAATTCTTTGTGTTGATTATGAAATAATGCATTGCTATCTTTCCATTTGCCATTCTCAGAAAATTAGCACGCAGACAAATTGCGGGTTGGCAAAAGTATGGCAGATCATAAATCAGATTGTACTACTCGTTCTCATCGTCAAAATCCTCTTCCCATCCTTCGTCAAAGTCATCGTCAAAATCCTCGTCAATTTCATCGTCCTCTTCTGACATATAAGTTACCCGAAGCGCGCTTCACGATTCAAAACATTCAGATAAACATTTTCCTTCAGAAGAACTTGCAGTTGGTCGCCAAGGAAACATATTTGAGATCACTCCGCAAACTTCTATGTAACTTGGTAACTACAGCTACTTGTGCGTCAGATTTTGGTGAAGTTGGGCGGCGCGTCTTCGCAGGGGGCGTTGTCGTGTTTCCAACTGACACGATCTACGGTCTGGGAACAAGTCCGTTCTCCGAAACTGGAATCAGAAGATGTTTCGATATCAAAAATAGGCAAACGGAAAGGAAACTTCCAATTTTATTCTCTAGCACTAATGAAGCAGCGAAACTCGTCGAATTTGATGAGCGGGCTCGATTGATTGCTGATGGCTTTTGGCCGGGACAACTGACACTCGTTCTACCTTCTCGAGGATTAAATCTGCCAGAAGAACTCCTAGGAAATGATCGCACTCTTGCCGTGAGGGTTCCGAATCATGAATGTTGCTTGCGCCTTATCGCCTCCTGCGGAAATAGTTTGATAGGCACCAGTGCAAACATTTCTGGCACGCCGCCTTTCATAGATCCTGATGACCATTTGCTCTTGGAATTTGCATCTAGAGCAGATTATTTCATCAAAGGACCTTGCGGTGGGAGCCGATTACCTTCAACCATTCTTGATCTTTCTAGGAAAGATCAGATTTCAGTAATCAGAGATGGCGCAGTTTCCAGCAAGAGGATAGTAGACTACTTGCTAAGTACGAGCAAGACAGATTTCTCTTTCAACGCAACCACGAGCTGATCTTTGGAAAGCCATCGCGGAAGCTTGTGAAATTTCTGTAAGAATTTTTGCTTCTCATTGTCCAACGAAAGTAAATTGTCACTCCTTTTCATATCCTTTGCAACAGATCTAATGATCTCGACTGCGTCTTTGATTTCAGATTCAGTTTTGACAAGGCCAAAAATCGCAAGCGCATCAGCGTTAGAAATTCCTGAGGCAACTAGCGCATCTGATATCTGCCTCTGGCAGGTGATTCTCATCAGCAGGTCTATCGACTTGTTCCTGGCTAGTGTCTCGTTCCGTAACCAGTACTCCTTAGCTTGGCTCAAGATCGCATCAATGTGATCTTGCCCGGCAATGAGTTTCGGGCTACAAATGATAACGCCCTCGAGAAGCTTTTTCGAAGCCGACCTAACGTCAAAAGTTCCTTCCATCTGATACGCCATTTGAAAGCCGAATGTATCATCCTCCATGGTATTTTTATCATCCTCATGCGCATCCCTCGAAACGCTGTTAATCATTCTATATTTGCCTCAATTTTCGATCCATGTTGTATAACATTCTTGCGTATTTCAAAGGAATGTGCGCCTTTCGCAAACCAATCTTTTCCTTGCGTGCCGATAGAAGTTTGATTGATTCATAGAGTTCCCATGGGAAGACTATCCAGGCGTCAGTATTGCTAACATAATAGTCTGGGAGAACCTTACTCCAAGGTTTGATGTAGAGCGTGGCCACCTTCACCCCCTTCGGTTTTTTTGATTTCAAAAATTTCTTGATCTCAACAAGACTTTCGCCGGTGTCTGCTACGTCGTCAACCAGCAATATACTTCGACCGGACAAATCTTCTTGGATTTTACTGATCCTGGGTCTGTTGTGGGTAACACCCAACTTGGAATAGTATTCGCTCTTGATGACGCTAACATACTGGATATCCAGAAGATCTGAAAGTATTCTCGTGAGCACCAATCCTCCTCTTGATACCCCTAGCAGACAATCAAAGGGTGTATTTTCTCGCTTTCTGATCTTTTCAGCCAAGTGGATTGATTTGATGTAGATTTCATCCCAAGACGGGGCGACGAATTTCAATATTTCCCCCCATGAAACATCGGAACGAGAACGACTTCATATCCAGGTAGAATATCCGTCTCCAAGTCTTCGAGTGCTCTTGCTTCCACTCCATTAACCATGATCAGAGTGCTGTCTCTGCGCAGCTCAAGACTGTATTCTCGCTGCAAAAGCGAGACTAAAGATCCGAGTTTGACTGGAGCAACGACATTTATCTTGTCAATCTTTTCTCTGTTCGGCATTCGACCGAGATTCCCCATAATTTTGACCGAGGCATATCCATTAGGGGTTCTTGCGGAAGATTGCGATTGGCTCTGAATATCTTCTTCCTTCATACAATAGATTGCTCCGTTCGAGAGTAATTTTACTATGGTTTACGATCTGATCCAGTCTTTCTCTGCACTCAGATAAGCTATGTTTTCGCAAGCAGGAAATAGGGAAGTAAAGACCCATCGGTCGAACGGGAACGATGTAGCGAGTAGTTTTGAATGGAAGCAACTCATTCCGCCGCACAAATTGCATGACATCTTCTTTAGAAAGTCTTGCAGGATATAGCGTCTGAACGGATTCAGAGGTAAACAGATTGAATTTGTCAGATTCTGCGAAGAATTGTATTCCAACTTTGTTCGCTTCGCAAAGCTGATCTGACTCACCAATCTTTCGATAGACTTCCAAGAAATCCCAACCCCTAGCGCCGCAAAATGATTCTCGATTAGAGAGGAGCGCGATTCCACTGTTCCCTGACTCGACATCACGAACTGCCGTCCTGAAACTCGGGCATCGTTTCATCTCAAATTTTGAGACAATAGCTAAAACTAGTTTTCGGCTGGGAGCAATTATTGTTCGCAACCACCTTTCCAGTTTGATAGCGCCATCAAAATAATTGTATTCTGCACAAAGAGCATATTTTGCCTTCAACAATCGCAATGATTCTATTCTGTGCATTCCGTCAAGAGCCAGATGAGTCTTTTCGTCAACCAATATCGGATCTCGTTGGAAGCCGGTTCTCTTCATATCGTTCCGAACTATCTGGAGCAGAGAAGGAACAGTCTGCTCATGAGGTGTTATTTCGTCTATTGGTACTATCGAGAGCTTAACTCTCTTTCTGCCGGGTGCATAAACTATCAAGGGGAAACGGGAAAGATTAGCATGCATGTCAGAGCTTCATGCTTCTTGAGCGACTGCTCCTGACGGGGACGCCTCGGGCGTTTCAGGAGTTTGCTCGGAAATCGCATCACCAAATAGATGATCCGATTCAGCTTTTTCGAGTGCGGAGTCGGACGCCATAGCCGCTATCGCGCCAGCAATTTGATTTCGAAGAGCTCTGTTGCGTATAACCGCAATTTGATCGAGCGACTTTTTGTTTGCTTCAAAATTCGCCGAAAACAATGTAGGGTATTTCGCCAAAAAATCTTCAGCGATTTTCTTTACCTTACTCAATTAAAACCACTCGTACTTTTGCACCCTTGTAGCTTTGGAAACTTTGTAGCTTTAGTATTTTCTATGGACCCTTAATCAATCTTGCGTTGACAGATACCTAGTTGCATTAGTTTCCAAAAGTTGGCATGCCTGCTGATATGAAATGCACAGAATCAGCCCTATCTTGAAAGCTACACTGTCTACCAAAAATGGTGTGCTCGGAGCATCGATCAATGATCGAATTGCTGTTGGTGCATCCGTCTCAGCAAGTATGAATCGTGGATCCGAGTACTTTACCAAGCCAGCCATTCGCTTTGAGAAGAGAATTGATGGACCGAATGAAGAGTAAATCCCTCCATCCTGCATTTTCTTCATTTCCGATTCTGATCCCGCAAACCAGTGAAAAAGAATTTTCGACCGAAGACTATATGTGGATACAACCTCGAGAATTCTAGCAATAGTTTCTCTGCAATGAAATGTAATCGGAATCCTCGAGGCCTCTGCTAGCGAAAGTATTCCTCTGAGCAAGTATTCTTGATCCTTCATAAGACCATACGTGGGATCTAATCCAATCTCTCCGATGCCTCTTGCAAATTTGACCTTCCTACCCAGTGCTGCGATCATCTCGTCTAATTTCTCATGCGTTGTCTTAACGTTCTCTGATCTAGCGAAGATTTCCGGGTGTATACCTATGAATGGAATTATCGAATCGCAATTCGCTGCCAGCTCAATGTTACGTGATGAGGAATGAAGATCGACGGAATCTGAAATCACCGATAGATTATCAAAGTTTCTCAAATTCGTTATGAACCAATCTAGAGACTGTTCGTCGAGGTGTGCGTGCACGTCTATTCTTCGCAAAATAATCAAACGGATGGTGAAATCTTCCAGACCGATTTTACTTGGGGAAGCCTTGGTTGAACAATCGAACTTCTATCAACTTTGAACTCGCTCCTTCTTACATGATAATCGCAAGCCATGCATCTCGCCGTGATAAAGCGGTCAGTTCTATACAGCCTCACCAACTTTCCTACGCAACCCTCCTCTTCACCCTTGAAAGCTGAGGCAAGCGAATACTTCCAGGCCATCACTTCTTTTGATTTGAACATGAGTTTCCAACATTTTGAGCAATAGGCCGATACGTCGGGACCGCTCCTCATCAAACTGAACGTTGGATGCTGACAATCTTTGGACAATTTGTGAACACTCTCAAGAAACTTGAATTTAACTCTGTCCTCAATTTGGGCCTAACTGCAAGTTTTTCGGTTTCGAGTAGGCGATTCCATTCGCAATTGGGCAATTGCTCTAAGTATCCTACTAGGGTTTCTCGGAGAATGGTGCGGGAGGTGGGATTTGAACCCACGAACCCCTAAGGGACAGGAGTTCCGCTCATGCTGTAGTTCGATTCAACCGTACAGCAAGATCCTCAGTCTCGCAGATTCCCATTGCTTAAGCAACGCAAATCACCTGCGCCTTTGACCAGGCTGGGCGACTCCCGCACGTACTCTTCCTCGATTCGTTTTGAGTTTCTTTAAGTTTTCTTGGCTGACAGCAAATTCAATAAACAGCCAATTCTAGTAGAAGGTTCATGGGCGAAGAGACCACAGCCGAAGAAGGATCAATGGCACCAAATTTCGAACTCAAAGGCGATGATGGGAAAAAATACACCTTATCGCAATTTCATGGAAAGAAGGAGGTTGTCCTCTACTTCTATCCCAAGGATGATACCCCGGGCTGCACGAAGGAAGCGTGTTCATTCCGAGACGCTTTCCCCAAATTTGCGAAACGAGATACTCAGATTCTTGGCGTAAGCTTGGATGACTCGGATTCGCATTCAAAGTTTAGAACCAAATATAATCTGAACTTTCCCCTCTTGTCAGATCCGGACCACAAGGTCTCAGAGGCCTACGGCGTGTACAAGCTCAAGAACATGTACGGTAATGAATTTTGGGGAATAGAAAGGAGCACTTTTGTCATTGACAAGTCCGGAAAAGTCAAGAAAGCGATCAGGCGAGTCCATGTTGATGGTCACACTGAAGAAATTCTTCAAAATCTCTAGTTTTAGAAACACTTTTCACGCATCAATAACCAATTCGATTGTTCATCATGGCAAGAAAGAAAACTGAGAAGCAAAGACTCAAGAAAGCACATCGAAGAGCTATTCATGGCGACATGAGAAGAAAGGTCAAAAGGACAAACCGGTAATGCATTCTAGCTTCTGACCCAATTGCAATGAATTATTTACTTCGCTGATTCGAGAGAAGCCGTGGACGGAAACCCGCCTAAAAGGGCTAAATCCCTTAACGCGGACTATTATTGTAGCTCGTCCGCTGACAAGTTGAAGCTTTCAATACTAGACGCCGGAAGTTCAAGCCAGGCCGGATTCCGGCCTAGTCTTCGGTAGTCATTAGGATTTTTCAAAAGTTGGAAGCATATGCCGCTAGATATTTGCAAGTGTGGGGGGTGGGAGTTGGACTATAAGTTCAGTGCGCCAATTCGAGATAATGCTCGGAAATTGGCCTGAAAGGGCTAAGGTCGATAGCTAATCGCTAGGCTCTGTTCTTGGATTGTATTCGGTCGGGCTGAAAAACTCCACATAACCACAGTTTTTGCATCTCCAAGCCGTTAGAATTGTCCCTTTTCGCTTATCAGAATCTCGAAATCTCGAGCTTCGTTCAGCTTCTTGTCGATTCCTTCTGTCTTGGCATTATACCATTTTGCAGGTCTGCTCTCGCTTGAAACTATGCCACGTGACATGACATGCTGACATTTCGGGCAGTTGACCATATTCAAGAATCGGTATTCACCGATTATAAGATTCTTTCGAGTTTATCGACCGCTTGTCTGCCTTGACTTGTTGATATTGCCTAGTATAGCGGTATTACATCACCGCTTCGGCGGACTGCATATACGGTTACTCCGATTCTATTCATTGCAGGTCCCTGAGAGGCATTTTGAATCAAAGTCAGAAACTTGTTTTCACCCTCGACCTGAATCCCGCTTGCTTCAGCTGGAGTTTTTCCATTCAACCCCTCATGTGGTCTAACAAAGTTGTGAAATATCTGATAACCAACCTCAGATTTTCTTTTCGTAATTACAAGTTCCCTTCAATGTTTCTTCTTCAATATCATTCACCAGATACTTGATCCTTTCTTTGAACTCATCTAGTGCGTACCTGATCTTTCCTTCATCGGAGCTTAAATCGGTAGATCGACCCTCATAATCAGAAACGATTTCATCTATAGTATGTGCAAGTCGCGTTATTTTGCTTATGTCCTTACTATTAGCAATTCTAAACAACTGCTGAATGGTCGCTGTTTCAGATTCCGCTAATGAGTTCTCTAAAGAGTACTGCCAACCAATCGACTTTATCTCCAAAGGTGTTCGATCTTTCAAACTCAGATATTCTAGTAATGTTGCAACATTCCATTCTTCAGCTTCAGGTTGCGTCCTAGAATCTACTCGTCCGTTTGCTCTTACAAACGAAGTTTCTCTGAAACCTATTTTATTACAATTTTCGACAAAATGCGAGAACCAAGAGACGAATTGCTTGGCTTTATTATTATACACTGTTACTTGACTTTCGATACTGCTCTTTAGCTCCTTTGTTAGACGATATTCCTCAAGATGCGAGTTAGCGTCAAATAAGAACTGATCATCAACTCTAATTTTCTCGATTGATCTTAGAAAATCAGATAGTGGACTCTCGGATTTTCCAAACCAAAGAGAAATATATGGTTTGAAATATTTTGCAGTTGGCAAAAAGGTATTTTCAGTAACATCCACTTTTTTCGGTTCGAGTTTTAGCCAGAACTCTTGGAAGATTTTCTGACTCATTTTCTCATGATGACGCTGAATTTTGAGCCTACGGTCTTTCTGCTTTTCAGTGTACTGGTCAATAAAAAAAAGGCGGCCGTTATAAAAATGAAGCCTGCCAACAAGTAAGCGGATAAGCTGTTTATGTCGAGAGCTGGAGAGACGTAATAAATTGGAACGAAGAGAATGATAGCTAAGATAGCGGCCCCAGCAATCCAAATACTCGTACGCATGAGAAATCCCATCCGATAGCCCGTATTTTAATGAGGCCTCATTCGGTTCTTTTAACTCTCCGTCAGCTCTGAGCCGATCTTGTGCGTGTCAACTTTCGTCAGCTGAGACGTTTGTGCTAGTCTTAGTCTAGATCAACTTCGACGTACATCTTACGATATTGAGGATATTCTTCATGAACCTTCTCTTTTATCGCATTAGTTGATAGCGGGAATAGATCTTTCTTGACATCCAATGTGGTGTCTCTTAGAGGTTCGGGTATTTGTTTCCATAGTTTCCCTGAGATCTCGAATCCTTGTTTAGTGAGTTCTATTTCCTTTGACGCTTCTTTCTTACCCTTTCCAAACGGGATTAATGTCACATTAACTAGGCCTAATTTCTTTAGATTTGTTAGATCTTCGTCCAAGCTAACTGGAACGGGGCCTCTTTTGGCAGCTACGAAATCATCATGATGATAGGTTTCCCCAATCTTTTGTTTTCTCATCTCTTCGAGTTGATAAAACAGCATTTTATTCATGTGATATTTGAAATGCACCATTCCTTCTCGAAAAATGCCAGGTTTTGCAAAGAGCATTAATAGAATAGGAATTTGCCTTGGTTCCAATCCGTATTGATTTGCGAGATCTCTAATCTCTGCTTTTGCCACTTCTGCAGGATAGACTCTGATCTTGCCAGATTTCTTATTCTTTAGTGCTGGCACATCTCTCAACAGAACAGCTTTCTGTTCCGAGTTAACCGACTTTATGTCAGTAGTAATTTCTTCCCACATTTCGCTTGTGCTCAATGCTATTTTTCACTTTTTTTGGTTTTTCTTTTGTCGCTTTTTCTTTAACGTGTTATCCCTAAATAACAGGGTGCTTG
>DATLTL010000014.1:0-2289 GCA_035533635.1 Nitrososphaerales archaeon | reverse complement strand
CCTGTCACAAACATTTTGCTTAATCTGTCAACCATGACGACAAAATCAGTCATGGCAGGCGAATAGACCGCGCCGCCCGCGCAAGGACCGAGTATTGCCGAAATCTGAGGAATGACTCCGGACGCGAGTGTATTTCTGAAAAAAATATCACTGTATGCTGCAAGACTCTGCACGCCTTCCTGAATTCTCGCGCCTCCAGAATCGTTCAGTCCGATGATCGGAGCGCCGGCCTTCATTGCAAGATCCATTACCTTGTTGATCTTTTTCCCGACCATCTCGCCAAGGGATCCACCTTGGATGGTAAAATCATGTGCAAAAACAAAAACGGTTCGATCGTCGATCTTCCCGTACCCAGTTATGACGCCTTCGGAATATTGCTTTGAACTCTGGTCTTCCGACCGGCTAACGACCAATCTATCAATTTCGACAAAAGATTCAGGATCAAGGAGCAGCCTTATCCTTTCTCGCGCTGTCTTTTTCCCCTTCTTGTGCTGGTCCTCGATTTTTGAAAGACCCCCGCCTTGCTCCGCGAGTTTACTGATCCTTTCCAGTCGATCCACAACAGATTCGGAAGGAGCTGTGATCATGGTCTTTGCGCTAGGTTTTGGTTCTTCGAATGGCAATGCTAGTGTAAACTACAGCCAATCCTGACCTGGGTTAAAAAAGTATGATATTTGCGCGAATAATGTTGACGACTCTTCGACAATCTACTAACTTTCAAATGAGAGCGAGAAACAGTTGGGACAATCTCTCAATTTGTTGAGATGTGAGAATCGAGTTCTCCGTAATATTCTGCGTCCAAGTTTCTGACAAACGAAACTGTGAATTCAATGAGATCAATCTCACGTCCAATAATGTTCGCAACACTTGTCGCGATTTGAGAAATGGAATCAATCGCTGAAATATCATTGTTTACATCGATTCCGACTCCGAGGTAGACCTTGGAATTATTCCCCTGAACAATAGTATCAGCAAGCAACCCAGCAATTTTCTTGCCGCCATAGTATACATCATTCGGAGGTTTTATCGTTGAATGAGTTACATCGTATTGTTCGAGTGTTCTCACGATAGCTTTTGCCCCCATGAACACGATCTTTTCCAGTACTCGGGACGTAGGTGGTTTCAGAGTGATTGTCAACCACATGCCGCCTTTGTTCGAGACCCAAGACCTTCCTTCTCTACCCTTTCCTCCTGTCTGCACTTCACTGACTACTAGATCTCCCTCATGATCGCTATTCAGAACGCTACTCATGAATGATTGAGTTGAATCAATCGTTTCCAAGTACTTCAGATTAATATCAGTAAGCGTTTGGAAGTGAGTCTCCGAGAGCATCGCGCTAAGCCGGTCTCCGTCGGAACTCGCATCGCGGAAAGGAGACGAGGCCATTCTCGAACTTATTCTCTGGGAACCGGTCTCTTCTGGAATCGCTTTCGTTGCTCTAGAAGGTCTTCTTACGGGAAGGTCGAATCGAGTGGACCTCAAGCGCACCGCAATGGGGGCGGCGACTATTGCCTTCAAGATATCAAACCCGATGAAGGGAACGGTTCCCGCAAGCAGAGCTTCGGGTAACGTCAAGCCAAGATATTCCATAAGCCAGAAGGTTCCCAAAGTGTAGATTATGATCAGAGATATCGCGAAACCTGTTGCGACTCTCAACAGATCCATTTTCCTAGTCTTTGCAACTCTTGCCGAAACGCTTCCCCCGACAAGAGTTGCAATTGGAAATGAAACCAAGTATCCGCCGGTCGGCCCGAGGATAATTGCGATTCCCGCAGTCCCTCCATGAAAAACTGGCAACCCCAGTGCCCCGAACATCAGATAAACGAGACACGAAAGTGTACCATAATACGGTCCCAAAAGCGACGCTATCAAAAACACGCCCAGGACCTGAAGCGTAATTGGAACGAGACCAGGTAGCGGGATGCTGACCAGAGAGAAGATTCCAAGTAACACGGCAAACGAGGCGGAAAGCGCCAACCCCTTGGTCTTTGGATACATTTTATTCAACTTGAAAAATCGTTGAAAAATGTCGAGGTTGTTAAGATTGCGGTAATTGAATCAAGCTTTCGACTAGAAGCTCATGAGCGAGCTACTAGACTTTTGACTGATGAGATTCTATTCTCGTCTGCTAGCGCGAACTGCTTGCTTTTTTCGGCGGTTCAGCTCTACGATTTTTTCCTTGTATTCCTTTTTCTTCTTCCTGTCTCCCTGTACGCGCGCCTGATCGTAAAGTCTCCTCAGTCTTTGTTCTTCTTCATCGTATTCGGACAATTTCAAGTGGCATGATC
>DATLTL010000013.1:0-3032 GCA_035533635.1 Nitrososphaerales archaeon | reverse complement strand
AGCTCCAATGCAAACTTCCCCGAATCGAATGTTCCATTTGGATTCTGAAGTCTGGGAAAGATGTAGAGTGATCCGTCAGGAACATAGAGCTCTGCATTTAGGCGTTGTTTCAAGGCGCGAACTGCGACATCTCTTCGACTTTTTATCAGCTCTACTTTTTCCTTCACGAAATCATCGCAGCCCATCGCGGCGATAATTGCATACTGAACAAACTCGGGGGCACTCGTCATGATCAAACCATTCAGTTTACTCATCTGCGTTGTTGTAGTCTCATCGGATACGACGTACGCAGCTCGGAAGCCTGTCATCGCGTAACTCTTAGAGAGCGAAGTAACAAAGACGTAGTGAACTCCCTTTGTTTCAAGCACACTCTTGAATCTCTTCTGGTTGTTGAAGATGAAATCTGAGTAGACTTCGTCGCTGATAACGGTTAATTTCTTCTCGATCGCCACCTGGATGATCTCTTCAAACTTTGAAAGATCGAGGATTTTTCCCGTGGGGTTGTTGGGATAATTCAGGACAATTGCGCCGCAATCGCTCCGCTTGATTTCTTCAATATCGACGTCCCAACCATTCTCCAGCTTGCCTTGAAAGAACTGTACCGGATAGCCCATAAATCGAGCAAGGTCTCTGTATGCAGGCCAATCCGGGGAAAATATCCCAATCTTGGATGTCTTGGGGAGCGTCGTGAATGCGTAGTAGAGAGCCATTCTTCCACCAGAGGTCACGAGGACTTGCTTTGAAGAAACGTCTTTCCCGATTTTCCTTTTCAGGTTCTCGCAAATTGCTATCTTTGCTTCCGGTATACCGCTAGATTCTGTATATCTGCCCTTTCCTTCCCTTAGCGCCCTAATAGTGGCCTCGACCACTTGTTTCGGTGGCTCGTAATCCGGTTCGCCCGCATCGAAGTGAATGACATCCTTGCCTTTCCGCTCGAGATCCTTCGCTTTCAGAAAAATGTCGACAAGCGAGACTGAAGGAGACGAACCGTCATTACGACCTTGGCTCTGCAATGTTAGGAACCTCATTCCATTCCAGCGATTTCAACCATTCTGCGGAACACTCCTTCAGCTGTTAGAGATCCGCAAAGAGTTCTCCATTCTCGACTTTCGTGTTGTAAACTCTCAGCGATGGAATCGTATCCGGGGCGTCGCCGTTTGGTCCGGAAAGGACCGTTCCCGTGAGTACATTGAATTTTGCCTGATGCAATGGACATGTTACTGTTTCGCCGGAAAATATTCCAAGCGTCAAGTCCGCCTCTTCATGCGTGCAAATGGCTCTGGTTACTACAAATTTTTCAGAGTTTCTTGCCACAAGTAGTGGCATTTCATTAATATCGAATCTGTACAGCTCCCCATTCTGGATTTCGGAGGTTTTGCAGATTCTTGTGAATATGGTGGTCTCACGTTTGGCAGACATGCCAAGACCAATGTAAAAAAGGGCTCGCTAAGTGTCGGACGCTATGTCGAGAGAAAGTTTGGTTGATGAGTAGCCAGCCCGCAAGGATCGCTTGACGGGTTGGGCGCATCAACGGGAGACTAGGTCTCCTCTTTTGCCATGTCAGCCGAAGCGTGTTTAGCGCAACGCCAACGATGGTGGATTTCTGGCGGCTTTCTATATCCGTACTGTAACTGAAGAATAGATTTCATGGTAACAGTGGATCTTCATTTCGTATTGCCGACAAAATATGAAAATCAAGCAATTGCTTTGAGCCTTGAGACGAAAAACGAATTTTGGGGGCAAATACGCTCAGTTTTGAAGGAAATCAAAATATAAGAATCATATCCCAGATTGGTTCGTTTATTTTGAGTCAAGATCTTGTAGTATATGCGCTGGAGTTGGCTGCCAAGAGTCAATGCGAGTACTCGGAGGCAAGGTTCCAGAGAACAAGCGATGTAACCTGCTTTACCAGAAATGGGAGCCCTGAGCCAGCGGTTATTGTTGACGCCGAAGGGATCGGGGTCCGCGTCATCTACGACGGCGCCCTTTCTTTTGGCGCCACGAACCTGATGTCTCGGGAAAACGTGAAGCAGTTGGTCGAAAGAGTTGTGAAGAACGCTAAATCTGCTTCCACTGTTACAAAGGAAAAGATACATTTCTCAAAAGAAGAAAGTCACGTCGAAAAATGGGGGGTTGAAGAAAAAAAGAAACTTGAAGATGTATCCGTTGAATCGATGATCTCCTTCCTGAAGGAAATAGACAAATCTGTCACGGCACCCATCTCCGACGTTACTTTTCCATACCGCAATCTGTTTTTGTGGCATAACACGGAAGAAAAATTTTATCTAAACTCCGACGGCTCGAAACTAGAGAGCTACGTGCCGAGAGCTTCTTACCTTGGCATGATCGTTTGCATGTACAATGGAAAGCCAATTACGATCTCAATTCCGCCGGGTTATTCCGGGCTTGGAGGGAGTGGAGGCTGGGAGATTATTGAGAAACTCCACCTCATGGAGTACATCCCCTCTCAACTCAAAGAAATGATGCCAGGAATCAAGGCATCCGCAAAGCCGCCGAAAGACGAGACGCTTGACGTAATCTTGGGACCAAATGTTGCGGGTTTGACCTGCCACGAATCTTGCGGGCACCCGGGAGAGGCTGACAGGATTCTTGGGCGCGAAGGAGCACAGGCGGGCGAATCATTTCTCAAGGCCGACAAGCTTGGGATGCAAATAGGAAGCTCTGAGGCGTACGTTTCAGACGATCCGACGATGCCCAACTCGATGGGGTTCTATCTCTATGATGACGAGGGAGTAAAAGCGAGAAAGCGCCGACTCATAACTGCCGGAAAGTTCACTGAATTCCTGCAGAACCGGGCGACCGCGAGCTACTTCAAGATCAAGAGCAATGGTTCTTCACGCGCCGTACAATTTGATCGCGAACCAATAATCAGAATGGGCAACACCTTCATCGAGCCGGGGGATTGGACGTTTGAAGAGATGCTGCGAGACGTGAAGCGTGGAATCTACATCAAGAGCTTTATGGAATGGAACATCGACGACAAACGGTTGAACCAGAGGTATGTCGGTCTC
>DATLTL010000012.1:0-9263 GCA_035533635.1 Nitrososphaerales archaeon | reverse complement strand
TATGTCGGACTCTTTACAGACATCAGAGATCTCTTTGCAAAACTCCAAGATTCGATAGCGCGAGGATACAAGCCGGGCAGGTTCAGTTTCAACGTCAAGGGAGGAAGGTGTGAAGCCTGCGAAGGCGATGGAATAATTCGTCTAGAAATGCACTTCCTGCCGGATGTTTACGTTCCCTGCGAAGTGTGCAAGGGGAAGAGATACAACAGGGAAACACTCGAAATCAGGTACAAGGGGAAGAACATTTCAGAAGTTTTGGAAATGACAGTTGAGGAGTCGCTTTCATTTTTCGAAAACATTCCAAGAGTTCGGAGAAAACTCGAGACGCTAAACGATGTGGGTTTGGGATACGTTGAGCTGGGCCAGTCGGCGACTACACTCTCTGGTGGGGAAGCGCAAAGAGTGAAACTTGCTTCCGAGTTATCAAAAAGACCTACGGGAATGACGCTTTACCTGCTTGACGAACCTACAACCGGTCTACACTTTGAAGACATTAAGAAACTGCTCAGCGTTCTTCAAAGATTGACCGACGCGGGCAACAGTGTGATAGTTATTGAACACAATCTGGACGTAATCAAAACTGCTGATTGGATAATCGACCTTGGTCCTGAGGGAGGAGAGCGAGGTGGGCTGGTAGTCGCCGAGGGGACTCCAGAAGAAGTATCGATGATAGAAAATTCCTATACAGGACAATTCCTGAAGAAGATTCTGGGAACGAAAGTACTAACCAGCGCGATCGGAGAAGAAAAGGTGGAGAAAGAACTTGCTGGACATATCACCGCAAGAAGTCGTATCGACTCCTCGAAGTAATTTCGATAGGCTGCCCGAAAAACCGGGAATATACATCCTAAAGAATTCGGGAGGAGTGCCGGTCTACGTCGGGAAAGCTTCAAGCATCAAGGGAAGAGTTATCGCCCATCTTCGACCGAGAGAAGATGATCCTATAGGACAGGTCTTGAAGGAGCAGATTGAAAATGCTGACTATATCTTCACCCAGTCGCCCATTGAAGCGCTCATTCTCGAAAATGTTTTGATCAAGCGATACAAGCCAAGGTACAACATTCGGCTTAAAGACGACAAGAGTTATCCCTTCATCAAGGTCTCCAACGAACCTGTTCCACGAGTCGCTGTGACACGAAAGATAGAAGCAGACGGTTCGGACTACTTTGGTCCTTATGGGAACGTCAGAGCCGCTCGAAGGACGGTAAAGTACCTTCGAAAGATATTTCCCATTCGCGGATGCACATTACCGCTCGACTGGGAAAAGAAATTCAAATCGTGCATTGACTACAACATTGGGCTCTGCAAAGCACCGTGCATCTTTGCGGTGTCAAAACAGGAATACGATCAAGCGGTAGGTAAATTCAAGCTCTTCCTCAACGGCAAACTGGTGCAGCTGTCGAAAGTGATGTACGAGGAGATGTGGCGAGCATCTGAAGGTCAGGAGTTCGAGAAGGCCGCCAAGATACGAAATGATATCAAATCGTTAGAAGCGACTGCCCTAAAACAGCGCATCGCCTTCCCGAGCCAGATGAGAGACAAGGACGTGGTGACCATAGCCAGAGAAGGAGATATTGCTGCTGCTATAGTATTCCAGGTGCGCGAGGGGAACGTCGTGGGAAGAGAAAAATTCATTCTGAATGGAGTGACCGAGAAGTCGGATGACAAAGACGTCCTTTCAGCTTTCATAAAGCAGCATTATTCCATGAGAGAAGGGAAGGTGGAAAAACTCCCGCAGGAAATCGTGATACCAACCAGTATCCCAGAGTTGAGCGAAGTTCAATTGTTGATTCGCGAGCTTGGTTCCTCTCAGGTGGAAGGTGGAGATTCTGTCGGCAAGCTCGTCCTCCCTTCAGCGAGCGAGGAAAATAGGAGACTGATGAGGCTGGCTCAGGACAACGCGATTCTCGTCCTGAAAGAAGAGGAGTCCAGGGACGAGGTACGAAAGAGGGAGCGACTCCGATCATTGAAGGATCTGAAGGAAGCGCTTGATCTTGGAAAACTCCCCAAGAGGATCGAGTGTTACGATATTTCGAATATTCGCGGGAATGAGGCGGTGGGAGCGATGACAGTGTTCGTTGACGGTTTCCCGGAGAGGAACCAATACCGAAAATTCAGGATCAGAACAGTAAGTGGCATTGACGATTACTCGATGATGGCTGAAATGATTGGCAGGAGGTTTCGAAAACTTACGGAAGGCGATGCAAAAAAGCAATGGGCAAAATCGCAACCAGATCTTGTAGTAATAGATGGAGGAAGAGGACATCTCAACGCCGCTCTTGACCAAATGCACAAGGACGGAATCTTTGGAATACCTACGATCGCACTTGCAAAAAAGGAAGAGCTAGTATTCAGGCCCGACAGGGTTGTCCCCGTGAGACTTTCCCGTGATTCTGAATCGCTTCACATTTTGCAACACATCAGAGACGAAGCTCATCGCTTCGGAATCACATATCACAAAACGCTTCGTTCTAAGAAGATCACGAAATCTGTCCTGGATGATATACGTGGCATCGGAGAAAAACGAAAGAGAAATTTGCTTGTCCATTTTGGATCGGTGGAAGCGATTCGGCGTTCCAGCGCTGAAGAGATAGCTCAGGTAGCCATGATAAGTGAAAAACTTGCACGAACCGTGGTGAATAGCTTGAATTCCTAGATGTTTAAGCAGTGAAACCGTGCAGTTGGCAAAGCCTCCAAAAACGTACAGACACTCAAATAGAGAAACCGTTCTAATTACGTTTGAAGCAGCCATACAAATCTTGTAATGAATCAATTGTTTTCGTACATGAATCTATTGAAAACAATAGGAGACCTCCCTAGGAGGAGATACGACGGCAGCTAATCTTCTCTCCATTCATTTTAGAGGAAAGCTCGTTTCAGGCTGCAGTAGCTCTGAACAGTTAGTTTCAATTGTTCCAGCCCAAACAGAGCTTGGAAACACATTGAACCGGCTAAACCATTGTAGTTGCTAGTTGAACAAGCTAATCAGAGCTGACTTTCCTAGTTTTCCCGGATTTCAATAGATGTTTCCGGAATTTTGCCGCGTTCTCAACAATAGTTGAGTTTTCCAAGTAGTTGTTGTCGCGTTTCAAAGATGTTCTGAGAAAAATGATGTCAGATCTAACTTGTTCACAGACAATCGCTCTAATCGAAGTTGAATCGTGGATAGCAAATAAGCCACTTTACATTGGGTGGGCTTGAATTGCCTGAAACTATCCAAACGCGACCGAAGCCTAGATTCGAATCTCTTTCGAATATGATTTTTGGTCTCGCCCTGTCCGTTGGAGCCATTACTCTTGTTGGAAACCCGCCACAAACAACGGGTCAGTTGTACGCAGATATTGCGAGCTTCGGATTTAGCTTCATAATTGTAATCCAAGTTTGGATGAAATACTCAAGGATCATGTCGGTCCTTCCTCTGGAAACAAGCAGAACTGTCCTTCTCAACATCATTTTGCTCTTCTGCGTTTCCGTCGAACCATTTCTATTTCACATTCTCAATTCAAACATCGAGGATTCAGTTTCCATCCTTTATGCCATTGACTTGGGAGCTTTGAACCTTATACTTGGTTTCTTTACCCTTACTTTGGCATCCGAAGAAAAGAATCTGATCGCACCAGATCTGTTCAAAGAGTTCAAGAAAGAAGGAATATTCACTTTCGCCGCTGCTGCTATATTTTTTGCCTCAATACTTCCAGTATTCGCCATTCCACTCAGGTACTATCTCTGGATTATCCCCTTGATCATTTTGTCTGTAAGAAGAAGGCTCTCAAGAAAGAAAGTCTGAAGATCTAACCTGTCAAAAAGTTCTTCTTTGCTTCTGCGATAGCTCCTTCCATCGTTGAGTTTGATGGAGATGCTCTAAGATTGAAGGCTGACCTTATTTCCCGAACAATCAGTCTTTCAACTATTACCGAACCAGAAGTGCCAAGGAGTTCTTCGAGGCACTTCATAAATTCAATAGGTTTTGAGGCAAATTCCTCCCTCGGAAAGTGAAATTTTTTCTCGATTTGGTAAAAGAATGACAAACCCACGCTTTCGCCAAGGGATTGAAGGGCTTTCTCAATGCAGATGAATATCTCGACATTGAAGCCCTTTTGTCCCTGAATTCGCAATAAAATGCGGATTCTTTCAGTTAAAACTTGGGTAAAAAACCTGCCTAGAAAGTGGAAATCAAATTGTCGATGATATCGCCAGGTGATACCATCACGGAATCTCAAATGTATACAGTCATCATCTCAAATGAAATCGTCTGGAAGAAATGACGAAGTTGTTTTGCAACAAATTGTTGTTGTTTCGGTTAAATCTTGTTTACACTGCACCTTATCGTTTTTTGCAGCAAATCTCGGCCCATTAGTGCTACAAAATTGGCGAATTTTGCTTCGAGATGGCAGAAGCCTACAAGCGACGATGGCGGAGTAGGATCCAGGATAAGAGACGGTCTCAAATCCTCCGAACCAATAAAGCCCAAACTCGATCAGGCTGCGCGGCAGATACAGGTGCAAATAGCCAAGCTAGAACAAGGTTCAGCAAAGTTGAGGGAAAGAGACTCCATAATATTCTCGAAAGTTGTTTCCTCAATACAAAAGAATGACAACGCGAGAGCAAATATGCTCGCGAATGAGCTTTCTGAAATTAGAAAGATGGGATTGGTTCTAACGCAAGCCAAACTGGCGTTGGAACAGTTAGTGCTGCGATTGAACACCGTTACCGACCTTGGAGATCTTGCAGTCACTCTCACCCCTGCTCTCAATGTAATCAAAGGGGTACGGCCTGGTCTTGTCAATCTGGTTCCTGACGCGGAACGAGAAATCGGAGAAATCTCTGGCTTGCTTTCTGAGATCCTGGGAGAAGCGGGACAGATAGGTTCGAATCCAGCAGTGCATGAGGTTTCGAACGAAGAAGCTGAGCGAGTACTCGAAGAAGCAGGTTTGATTGCTCGGAACAATATCAGCTCAAAGTTCCCCGAGATTCCGGAAACCGAGACTCGCGAAGAAGAGACCGCTTAAATCGTAGACTTTATCTCCCAAGTCGTAGAAAAAAACTGCATGAATCCGACCTACAGCACGAAATTCAGAGTTCCCTTCGGGGACGTCGACATGCTGGGTCACGTTAACAACATAAGATATCTGGCTTATTTTGAAAATGCCCGAACCGAACACCTGTTCTCGATTGCTGGCATGGGGAGATTTGACGAGATTGGATTAATTATTGCCCACGCTGAAATTGACTACAAATCTCCAGCAGAATTTAGAGATGAACTTCGGATAGATCTTCGAACGGCGTCCGTCGGCAATTCGAGTTGGGTCTATGAATACGAAGTTTTCAATGAGACCAATAGCAGACTTGTAGCGACTGGGAAGACTGTGCAGGTTGCGTACGATTACAAGACGGAGAAATCCATTCCGATTCCCAATGAATTCAGGGAAAAACTTTTGGAGGAAATTGCTTCCTTGCAAAAATAGCTAAGCAATCCAGTTCGCAATGATAGCCGTGGCACCCGGTGCCGCGTACAACTCGAATATTCCGTCATTTGCTGTGGAGCCAGACAAGAAAATCATAACTGTATAGTTCATGTCGTCCGGCAATACAATCGAATACTGATTATTTACTACGCTCGCGGCGAAGACTTGACCATTTGTCGAAATGAATCGTATCTCGAGTGAGGAGCCAGATTGCGAAGTCACGGATCCAGAAACCGTGACCGTTGAGTTGGGAGTTGGAACAATCCAACTGGCAGAAAATGAGCTAGATCCTGCCCCAGCAAACACTGAAAGCTGGTAGGTAACGTCCTCACCTTGCCAGGAGTAGGAACCAGACCAATGTATTGTGGCCTCATATGTTACAGTATTTGGAAGAACAATAGAGTATTTTCCATTGTTGATTACAGTTGAAAAATTGCCGGACACACCGTAGAATGAAATCTGTGTAGCGCCCGTCCCAGACCCGCTTGCCAGGACTGTTCCACTGACGGTAACTTCCGAGTCAGGAATTTGAACATCCCAATTCTTCGATGCTGATGCGTTTACCGATTGATTCAACGCGTAATCACCCGCACTGACATTGCCCACCTGCCAGGCAAACTCCCCCATCCAGTCCACGCCAACCGAATATGTAGCTTCATTTGGAAGGGAAATTGAGTAGTGGGTGCTGGCGAGGCTCGTTGTGTAACGGAGGGAATTGTTATCGGAAGTGAAAGTCATATTGACAGGGTGTGTTCCGCTTCCTGACGCCGTGAGGTTTCCTGAAAGCGTAATCATGGAATCCGGTGTTTGCAGATTCCAATTAGAGACTAGACTGGAGCTTGCGTTCAATTTCAACGATCCGACGTTGTTTGAACCTGTCTGCCAATCAAATTCGCCGCTCCAGCTTGCAGACACACTGTAATTATCACCATTAGGCAATGCGATCGCATAGACCCCACCAGCGATATTCTGATTGTAGTTACCGTGCGAGCTCGCGAAAGTTATTCGCGTGGCTTGCGTGTTAGAACCTGTAGTTTGTACGTTACCAATTATTTGCACGGTCGAATCGGGCGTTGGAAGTTGCCAGCTGATGGAAAGCGTTGGTTGGCTCTGGTTCAGTTGCAGTTGCAGCGAAGTAATCCCATGTTGCCAAGGATAGGCCCCGACCCAGGCAATGCTCACTACATACACCTCATTATTGACCAGTGAAATCGAAAACGAGTTATCGACCAAGCTTGAAACGTAATAGTTTCTGCTACCATCAAATATTATCGTAGTCGCCCTCGTGCCCGCTCCGGTTGTCGAGACGACTCCAGATATGTCAACCAACGATGGTTGTAATTGGGTCGAAATCTGGCTGGCAATTGTTTGAGTTATACTGGTAATGGTTGTACTTGTAAATCCTGTTGAGGTTGTAACTGTGGTGACTCCAGTTGAGGTTGTGATTGTAGCCACTCCCGTTGTCGGTTCGGTAGACGAGGTTGTTCCTCTGGAAGTCGTGGCGTTTGTCACTCCGGTTGTTGATCCCGTCGACGTTGTAACAGAGCTCGAAGTTCCAGAAGTCGAGGTTCTGGTCTGAGTGATCGAACTACTCTTCAGGGTAGTAGCGCCCGTTTCACTCAAGGTTGTTGAGACACCTTGTGATTGACCTCTTGTGCTAGAAACAGCAGAGTGTGAAGTAGTGTGCGTTGTGATAGCATTTGTTGTGGTAGTGGTACCGCTTGTCGAAGAAGGTTGGTGGATAATCAAGAAAGAATAGCCCGCAACGGAGCCCACCACGACAGAAATCGCGATGACGATCATCAAAACTGTGCTAATATTCGAGGAAAGGCCGCTTCGATCTCGCCTTGGTCTGTTCAAGGAATGACGTTTACGCACCCCACGAATAAAGCGAGTCGAACATAGTAGCCACGGGGAGTGAGATGCGCCGTGCGCGACTGTGAACGACGCCAAAATTACGTCTCCTTCGAGTCAGATTTTTTCTATTAAACGGAAAGAATCAGTTTTCTCTCAAAGGAGAGCCTATAATTGTTGACCCTAGAAACGTGCTTTGACCTTTGCACCAACTCCCGCTGACCATTAAGCGAGGAATATATTGCTCGTTGGAACTAACAAAAATTGACTACATTTCGTCTTCTCTTCTGCAGGCCAACACAAGAAAGATCGAGCTTCAAACCAATTACTAGATAATCCGATCTTTTTCTGTATTTAAAATCCAGCACGCTTTAATTTGATATTCTGCTTTTACTTCAATAGACCTGGGAATGCCGTATTCTTGGAGAAACCTCAAAGTCATTTCCTATGCACTCTTGGGCTCGGGGGTCGTGGGGATCGGAGTGAGTTTCCTCTTTAACCTAGACAAACTTGTAGTCATGCCGTTCTTCCCGGATGTTCTTGACGCGGCTTGCATAATTGCCGCGGGAACCTTGCTTCTCAGAGAGATGCTGAAGGAAGCGTCGCAAAACGGCGTTTCAAAAATCATGCGCGCAAACTAGGTTAGTCATCACAGCTCATTTGTGAAATCAATACTAACATTGTTGACATCGTTCCAACTGACGCCCATGAGCACTTGGCGGTTTAGTTCGCTCTGGTTGATCAAGGGGAAAACCCTGAAATCATGGGAGATTTTCTTAGCAAAATCAAACACTTCTTTATGCGTAGGGGCGTACTTTAGGGCATTCTTCAAAAGGCTCGGATCTTTATACCCAATATCAGTTTGCCCAAGCCTCTCAGAAATTCTTGGAGCATTCCCGCTAATTGAAAATCCTTTGACTTCAAGGAAATTGGGGTTTGCCTTCTGGATTGTTTCACGATAGCCCTCGCAGTTGGTCATGTTTACGCCGCGGACACTGGTGATTCTGATCACTGTTCTGCAGTCGAGAGACGAAAGCATGCCGAGCGTTTTGTTCAATCTTTCCCAGTGGTCTTCATGCACCGGGAAGTACGGTTTGACCGACGAGCAGACGCGTAGATAAGTCTCCTTGTCAGGGGCGGCCATGGTGACGTACAACTGGGTTGGAAGACTATCAGCATCTTTGAGAGCTTTGATTCTCTCAGGAAACGTGCCGTTTGTTACAAGAAAAGTGGAGATTTTCCTCTTCCTGAACTCGGAAATCAATTCGCCCAAGCGAGTGTACATTGTAGGCTCGCCGTCGTAGGATATTGCGACGTGCTTTGGATTCGCAGCTTCCAGATGCACGTTGATTATATCGTCCCTAGAAGCAACAAACTTTTCGACAATATTCTTTGACGAATCGAGTGAGAGCTTTGCTTCAGACATCAAATCTTCGCGCAGGATGAACGATTTTGCGTGACCTGTGACGATGCCGGAATTTTTCAGATCGTTCAACGCGTCCTTCACTCGCATTCTCGAAATTCCGCATTTTTCAGCGATCTCCGAGATTCCAATCGCACTGTCTTTGCACTTACCAAGCAAGTGAATTATTTTGATCATGTTTTCGTAATTGTCGAGTGCAAATGGAAGGTGCTGCTCAATCAATGTCTGCTGATTTTCTACCAGTTCCTCTGCGATTGGAAGTGGCTCGTCCAAATGCTGGAAAGTATGCTGTCTTCCTTCGACATCGCGCCAGCAAAAAGTGCAAGCAATGTTACAACCCCGAAAAGAGGTTGACTGGATGCACTGATGGCTCTTTATTCCAAAGTCGTGCTTGTAGCATTGCCTTCTGCCGCCAGTCCGGAGACTCTGTTCCGTCCAGTAGCATGGCTTGTACGCCGCATGCTTGTACTTCCCGATTAAAATCTCTCTTTCAGACAGATGCAATGTTGACGCCTATTGAT
>DATLTL010000011.1:0-3996 GCA_035533635.1 Nitrososphaerales archaeon | reverse complement strand
GGGTATACCTCGATGTGCCAGTGAATCTGCTTCGTCGTCTTTTTTTCTGATGAGATGTGAAACGCGATGTTGTACGGCGGTTTGTTCAACGCGTTGTCAAGTGCGCCCAAAGTAGATCGAAGCATCGTGGCCAGGTCCTGGATCTCCTTCTGCGAAACTTTGAGGAAGGACGTTTCGTGTCTCTTCGGAAATATCCAAAATTCGTATGCGTGTGAGGATGCCCACGGAGCAAAAGCTAGGAAATTCTCCGTTGATAATATTGAACGTGCCGAACTTGATTCCACATTGACGACTTTGCACATCGGGCAAACTCCAAGCTCGGTCATTGCTTCGTGCATCGCCTCAGCCTCCTCCTCGATTGCTGGTGGTAGTTTGGTGAGCGTGATCGTTTGCATGTGGGGATGCGAGAAGGATGCGCCCGCGTCATATCCGTTATTCGCGAACACTGAAACATACCCTACAGTCTTCTTGGAATACAGCCATCTGACCCTGTCCTGCAGCGTAGCCAGTACGTCGATCCACTGCTCAACCGGCAGATTTCCAAATGAGGCGGAATGTTCGGGCGTCACAACCATGATGTAGTGATATCCAAACGCCGGCTCTCCCTGAAGTGGATAGTCGGTATACTTTGCGTCGGATTCTGTAGCAACTGCGGGGAACTTGTTTGGAAAGTACCTTACGGACCACCCATCCACGCGCTCCCCTTCTGAATCAGAGAGCTTCAAGAGAGTGTTCTCTTTTGACACAAGAACCAGATCAGCCAGAGGCGTAGTCTCTTCGTTTCCCGGACAGAATGGACACGTCTTTTTGTTGGAATTTAACGAGTTATGAATTGTCACATGCTCAGTCGGTCTCTTTTCCCTTTCCGTAGCGACAAGGACTAGCTTCTTGGTGAAATAGTCCTTTCTCAGTTCGGGCATTTGTCCTATTCTGGCAAGACAATAGTATTAGAATTATTCTGTTTCCGTAAACCCATCCGACACAACGACTGAGAGTCGCCCTAAACAGCAGGCGAGTCCATGCAGATTGTGCAGTTCGAGTTCTTTGCCTGCGGGTCGACCTCGTAGTGAAGGTTGCACATGTACCCTGAACGCATAATGTAGTCGCACATTTCCTTTATCATGTTGGCCACCTGCACCCGGTTGAGATTTCCCGCCGCGATACTATCTGTTATGGCCGTCGCCATTTTTTTTACGTCAGCACGGTGGTCGAAATCAATCGCTCTTCCTCGTTTCTCCCAAAAGTACTTTGAGACAGCGGGTTGCGTGATTCCCAACGCATTGGCAATTTGAGATTGAGTAAAGTTTCTTTCAATCAAACCTCTCGAAATCATGCCTCGAATCGCTGGTATGACGGATTTTGAAGCAATCTCGTAAGGGGTCTGCATGTCCTACAAAACGCGGCTCTAGATTCGTAAAATATGCCGCCGTTATATTTAAGCCTATTAAATCCTGCAGCTCGGAGATTTGCATTGTTTCGCCCAAATCAAGCCAGAATCTGTTAGATCGTCGCCAAAAATAGGAATTTTGGGGACCTGAGCTGGAGGTGCTTCCCTCAACCCCGCCAATAACCTCAAAAACTCATCAAACTGATAAATTTCCTGCAAGTGCGAGGTAGAATTTCTACCAAGATGCACTCTGAGTTTCACTGATGATATAGAATTTACAAGATTAATGACTGTTTTTAGCAAGTTATGCTTAAATATTTAGAAAGACCATGTAAGAAATGCAAGTCGAATTTTTGACAGATGAACTAAAGACTGGCACCGGGAAAATAACAATGTCCACTGAATTACGACAAACAACTAGTCCAAAGACCGTAGCAAAAGACGATATTTGCATAATGGTCGGTGGGCAGGGAGGCGATGGAACCCTTACTGCGGTCAGCCTTCTAGGCAGCGCTTTCCGAAATCTTGGTTTGAATATTTACGATTCTAGAAATGTGCTGTCGCGAATTAGAGGTGGACACGCTGATGGAGTGATCAGAGCATCTGTACGGGAAATTTATTCAATCGGGGATCAGGTCGATATTTTGGTGGCGTTTGATGAAGAGGCCGTACGAGCCGGCATGAGCGAATTGTCCAGCGATGCAGTAATTGTGTTTGACAATTCAAAAGGGAATATTTCTGAATCACTTGTAAAGCCCGGCTTCAGAATCTATCAGGCGCCATTGGGAAACATGGCAGCTACTGAATTACGAAGGGGCATTTTCAAGAATACGGCAGCCTTTGCAATTGTGGGACGATTACTTGGACTTGAAGATCAGATTTTGATTGCTCTTATAAAAATGCGATACGAAAAGCGAGGCGTTGAAGCCCTTGAAGCAAATCTCAAAGCACTTCAGATAGGGTTGGATGTTGCGACGAAGAATATTCAGGTCAACCCATTTAGTGTAAAATCTGGATCAAAGAATGCAAAGATCCTTTCTACCGGGAATGAAGCCACCGCCTTCGGATTCCTTGTTAGCGGCGGACGATTTTTTGTCGGTTATCCAATTACACCCGCGACTGATATTATGGAGTGGCTAACTCCCAGACTTCCAAAATTTGGAGGTGTGGTCAAGCAGGCGGAGGACGAGCTAGCAGTGATAAACATGGGAATCGGCGCTGCTTGCGCTGGGGCTAGAGTAATGGTCGCAACCTCGGGCCCAGGACAATCTCTGATGACTGAAGGCGTAGGTCACGCAGGAGAAGCAGAGGTGCCAATTGTTGTCGTGGAGTGCCAGCGGGTCGGCCCAAGTACGGGCGAGCCAACTAAGAACGAGCAATCCGACATAAATCACGTTGTTTATTCTTCCCACGGAGAGTTTCCGAGATTAGTTGTCGCGCCGAGTACTCCAACCGACTGCTTCAACGTAACGGTCCAGGCTATGAACCTTGCCGAAAAATACCAACTGCCAGTTTTCATTCTTTTGGATCAGGCATTGTGCCAAAACAGCGCGACGATAGATCCATTTGATCTGTCAACTGCGAAGGTTGATAGAGGAAAATTAGCTACTGAGGAGATGTTGTCAAAGTTGGATGTTTACAAGAGGTACGAGTTTACTGATGATGGCATTTCTTTGAGGACGATCCCTTCTCAAGAAGGCGGGCAGTACCAAATTACTGGCAACGAACATAATGAGATGGGTTTGGTTTCTGTTGACAAAACGAACAGGTTCAAAATGATGCGCAAACGCATGAACAAGCTTGAAGTTGCTAAGAAAGATCTACCAAAGGGAGAAGTGATTGGTTCAAAGGATGCTAGGATTGGCATCATTGGATTCGGCTCAACTTACGGTCCCATTGTTGAAAGCATGCAACAGTTATTGGAAAAGGGAATCTCTGTCAAATTCCATCAGATTCGGACCATCTGGCCCTTACTCGTTGACGATTTGCAAGAATTCATTGACAAGACCGACGCTGTTTTTGTGATTGAAAGCAACTACCAAGGTCAACTTGCGACACTCATTCGTGGAGCTATCGACGATCATGCAAAGATCCAAAGTATTACGAAGTTCGATGGTAGTTCATTCAAGCCAAAAGAAATCACTAGCGCAATTTCCTCATTTGCAGATCAAAAGGTTAGCGTGTAAAAAATGACAAAAACAGTAACAGCGACAACACCGGTGTGGTGCCCCGGCTGCGGAGACTTCGGAGTACTCGCTTCTTTAAAGAAGGCACTATTCGATTCTGGAATAAAGTCCAAAGATACCGTGTTGGTCGGAGGTATTGGTTGTTCTGGGTCGATACACAACAACCTTGAGTGTTATGGAATCCATGCTCTGCATGGAAGACTCCTTCCGACCGCGATTGGGGTCAAACTCGCAAATCAAAATCTGACTGTGATAGCGGCGGGTGGTGACGGCGACGGATATGCAATCGGCGCTGGCCATTTCATTCACGCTTTGAAGAAAAATCCTAGCATCGTTTACATTGTAATGCAGAATGGTACGTACGGCTTGACTAAGGGCCAGGCATCCCCAACCGCGCTGCCTGGATACGAAGGAAATCTCGAA
>DATLTL010000010.1:0-4044 GCA_035533635.1 Nitrososphaerales archaeon | reverse complement strand
CTGCAAGCCATTTATGAGTGCTTTGTTTACTACAATCACATTCGCACCCATGGGGTGATAAGCCCCCACTTCGCTAGACATGTTCGCAAGGACAAGAGTGAGCCCAGCTCTGTGTACTCCCAGCTCTTCCTCGACTACTCTCTTTACTAGCTCAAAAATTTCATCAAAATTCTGAGCCCTATCGACAGTTCTTCGACGTTCCTCTCTCAGCGCTGCAGTTGCGTCAAAAAACGCGTTGTCTTTCATTTGGTCACGCTTTCATGCGACGTGATTCTTAGCAAGCATATTCTCGTAAAACTCCGAAGGCGCCGCACCGATTGCCTGATCGGCTGGCTTTCCTTCTTTAAATATCATCACTGTTGGAATACTCATGATGTTAAACTTCATCGCCAGCGCCTGATTATCGTCGACATTCACCTTCACGACCTTGAGTCTGCCACTATATTTTTCTGCCAGCTTCTCTATGACTGGCGACACCATTCTGCACGGTCCGCACCAAGGAGCCCAAAAGTCAACCACTACAGGAACTTTCGCTTGCTCTACTTCCTGTTTCCAGTTGCTATCTGTCCCTTCAACAATTTGCGTCGACATGACTAATGGATTTCTCACAGATTATATTTAAGGGTTCTCTCCCAAATTTACGTAACTAGTCCCGATTAATCAGATTCCGCCAACTTGAAGCATATCCTGCGGCGCCCGTTTTCGGATTGGCCCTTTCTCAAATACGCGCTAACGATTCCGATTCTTTCCAGGAGATCCATGTGATCCATAATCGTCGAGTACGATGCGCCTGTTTCTTCGGAAAGGTCATTTGCGGTTTTGTCCGACTTGGATAGAGATTCAAGTATCTTCACCCTCGTATCGCACGGCGTTACTAGTTTGAAACTGCCAATTTCTATTACACAGAAAGAGCCCATGCGGCTGGAAATCTGTGTTACCTTCAAGACTCTACGTGTAAACTGATGCGTAACCTGCTTTTTAGCATTTAGGTGAAAACCCGACAAATCGGGATTAAAGCCTAAAATCTATCGTTTGAAAACTCAAGGTGCCGCTTCCAGAGAGCCTCGTTGTATGGCATCAACTGGTCAATCACGTCCATCGCAGAAATCAGCATTCTTCGACAACAATATCTTTTCAATCCCAGGGAATCCAATACCTTCTTTGGCTCTTCGCCGCCCTTGACCCGCGAGACAAACTCGCTGTACTTGTCTGCGACTAGGTTTCCACATGTGAAACATCGAACTGGTATGATCATATTCTATTACCTGTAAGACTTTTGTCTCCTTCTTCTTGCGCCCGGCCCGCCAAACTTCTTCGTCTCCGATTGCCTTGCATCTCCAGAAAGCAGGTGCACGTCGTGCTCTATGATCCTCTTCCTCAGTTCTTGTCCTCTGGTCCAATCGACCAAGGCCTTGGAAATTGCCATCGCCGATGCTTCCGCTTGACCCATAAAGCCGCCGCCAGAAACACTGACGTCTATGTCGACCTTGTCCCTCAGCTCGCCAGAAAGGACAAGCGGAGTCATGATTCTCTGTCTAGCGACCGTCGGAGTAATAATTTCCGCAGGAACATTATTTATTCTGATTTTCCCAGTGCCCGGCATTATTGCTGCCGTAGCTCGAGCTTGCTTTCTTGAGCCCGAATATAGCTTTGTCTTTTTTCCTGGCAATTAGATTACGCCCCTGCTGCTCCCTTCCAACCAATTCTCGCGGCAACCTCGCCCAGCGGCACATAATAGGCGAGCGGTTTTTTCGCTTTTGCCTCTTCAAAACTATTGAACGTTATCTTGCCATACTGCTTCGGAACTTCCGCATACACTCGCAGTCTTCTCAAAGCAGACACACCGCTCGGCTTACTTCTCGGGATCATTCCTCGTACCATTCTTGTCATTATGCCTGCCGGGGTCCTTGGGTGAAAAGGTCCGTGCTTTGGATGCACTACGCTGGCAATCTTCAATCTTTCAAAAAAGTCTCCGATAACCGTCGCTCTTGATCCAGAGAATAGAGCCTTTTCGGCGTTAACAACAACGACGCTGTTACCCGTAAGAAGGAGTTTTGCTACTTTGGAACAAAGTCTTCCAGCAATCTGACCGCTTGCGTCTACGTAGAAAGTCTTCGACTGCGTCTGTTCTTTTTCTTCTTTAACCAAAAATTAACACATCCTTTACTTCCGGAGTCGCTGCAACAAACTCTGCAATATCCATGCATTTTCCGCCCGAAGCCACAATTTTTGCCATTGCTCCCTGAGAAAATGAGAATGCCGCGACCGTTACCTTATGGTCAATAGAGCCAGCGCCAAGAACCTTTCCAGGGACCACTACTTTAGCCCCGTCCTTCGAATTTCTCGAAATGTCAGCCACATTTACGGTTGCGCGATTTTTCCTGCTTGCAAGAATAGTCTCTGCCATGTCCTTCCAAATCATCTGTTTGGATTTCTTGGACTGCTTTTCCAGCGCCCAGCCAAGCTTCAGTCGTAAATTATTCGGTTTCATTTTTTATCACACCGCGGCAATTTGTGCCGAAAATTCCGTCAGATTCTTTTGTAGCTTCTCCAGTGCGCGAGTAAAAATTTCAGCGGCCGAAATTGAGCCGACGGATTCAATGTACAACTCATATTCGTCCGGTTTGCCAGTTTCAATCAAGACCGATGCAGAAGTTGGTTGCCACTTTGCGTGTTCACTGCCTTTACCTAGACGCGCGTAGGCTTCCAACTTTATTTTTTGACCCGGTGCCAACTTGACTATTGGAATGCTGTCTGCGATTGGCTTTGTCTCCGGATCTTCAGAAACCAGATCACTGGAATTGACGGTCCGAATCTTGTCGCTAGCTTCGGCGTCGAGGACAAGCAAAACTCTGCACTTTTGGCATCCCAATGGAGTCTTGCAATCGCAATCTTCTGGTAAGTTGAACCTATTCAGGTCAGTCTTCAACGGAATCAATCCCAATCTGTGTGCTACGAGTTCGTCGAACATTACCGAGGAATTTTCAAGAATTACAACGTCGTCGATTGCCATGGTTGGCACCTGCGAGATGGCCGTGCGCCTTATCGCATTCGCATACGCTCTGTCAATGCCCTTCAATCGCAGGCGCAGGCGAGAGGGATGAGATTCAATAATGTCTATAGAAACCAAGATGACCTACACTCCCCCGATGAAAGTAAGTAAGGACAAGTAATACACCTAATCGTAACGATAACGTTTCTTCTTATCGGTTTTTAACCTTAACGGTGGCTGATTCTTGATTTGCAAGAAAAACTTTCTCATGAAATCACTCCTCGTTTTCCTCTCCCTGGTTCATCTGTCTGGTTATAATCGCGCTGAGCTCGATCAGTCCTTCATGCGTTGTCGCTGACACCGGGTAAAGCTCGTATCCAATGCCTGCCCTCGAGAGATCGCGCAGGACTAAGGTGTCAAGCTCATAAGTGAACTTTGACTCTTCCCTCAGCGCTTGCTCGAGTTTTCTTTCGTTGGAAGACCAGGAAAGCACTTTGTTCAGGTTCGGGCCCAGAAGATCCTTCCTTGACAAAACAGAAATTTGCGAAACTTTCAGCCGAAGTTGAATCGATGCCGCGAGGAGGGCGATACTCACGAAATTGCTCGGAGTTGAAACCAGAGTAGAATCGAACATGAACAAGACTGTCTTTCCTTCCGATCTAAGATTTTCGACGATGTACGGCCCGCTGCTCCTGTATGCGAACAGCTCTACCTGCCCCGGCGTGTCGAAGATCGCGTAATCAGGGTTTATCGATTCCAAGGATTCTTGGATGTCATTCATCCTCGTCGCGATTAGATCCGCGGCCATGATGAGAGCGCCGTTGGGTCCAAGCTGGTAGTTCTTCATGACCGTGGAAATGTCAAGCGTATCTCGAATGTCAATGTCCGGTTCGTACGGGAGTTCCTGAACGCCCGGATCGAGATTCACCGATGCCACCGTTGCGTTCCTTTCTTCAAACCAAGGGTGCAATACGGAGCACAATGAGGATTTGCCAGAGCCCGCAGTCCCGACGAGGAATATTGATTTCATTGAAATTCAGCTCAGTTTTAAA
>DATLTL010000009.1:0-3616 GCA_035533635.1 Nitrososphaerales archaeon | reverse complement strand
AGTGTCTCCGTGCCTAACTTCTACTGAGAGATCCAAACGCCTCGCCCATTGCTCGATCCTCTTCAGCATGTCTCTATTTAGGGCGCGAAGCGGCGTCACGTAGATTGCCTTCGTTCCCTGGACCCTTGCATCGGTCTTGATCTTTTCAAAAACAGGAAGGAGTGCCGCCTCCGTTTTGCCCGATCCTGTTGGGGAGATTATCACGACGTTCTCGCCAGCGAGGATCGCGGGAATTGCCACAGTTTGGACCGGAGTTTCCTTCTCGAAACCAAGGTCTGCTACTACTCTTCGGAGCTCGTCAGACAGGAGCTCGAATTTCTCCATTGCCCGCCACCAGTTTTGTCAAAACATCTCTAACACCCGCCAACAAGATTTTAGAAAACTCAACAATTGTTGAGTTGCCGGCAAAATTCCGGAAACATCTATTGAAATCCGGACAAACTATCAAATCGAGCTCTTCAGATGGCGAACTCTTGGAAACAAGCTGTTCGATCTGTTCTGAGCTTGAAACAGTCACTAAATTCAACACTTTGAAATTAGACATTAGCTGCCGTCACCCCTTCCCCCAGGGGGGTCTCCCTTTGTTTTCAGTAGATAATTCCGTGAAAACAATTGATTCATTACAGGATTTGTATGGATCAATTTTTGCTATGCTCACATGTGATTGTTAGGGCGCCATGGCAAAGCGCGAATTCCACGTATATCATAACTAATGGGCGTACCTTCGTTTTATGCATTTGCAAAATTGACCAGTTGACCAATTGACTGGTTGACTGGTTGATTCTTGCCGCAGAACAGGCGAAAGCAGATATGTAGGAAGCAGCTGCTCATTATTGATTGAATTTGTCGAGCAACCTCTTCGAGACAAGCATCGTCGAATTGGTAAAGACCAAGTTTAACGATCCCATAGTCTTCGGCGGTTTCCTCGGACCCGGATTTGTGGGTCCTGTCGCTGCAGGGTATATGATCGAGAAACTGAACCTGCACGAGATCGCGCATGTAAGATCCCAGCACATACCTCCAGTAGCGGTTTTCATCGGCGCAAAGCTTCGCCACCCCTTCAGAATCTACAGCGACGCCAATGGCAAGGTCATCGTGATGACCTGCGAAATGCCGATAATGATGGAAGGGCTTTATGAGATCTCTTCTGTGCTGCTTGACTGGTTTGAGCAGATCAAAGCAAAAGAAGTCATTCTCCTTGAAGGCCTTGGAGTAAACGGAATCCCGGTAGAGCGTGAACCCGTCTTCGTCGCAGACGAAAGTAAAAGCGAGTTTCTCCTGAAGAAGGGAATAAAACCGATGGAGTCCGCGCTCATTAGCGGTGTCGGCGGAAGCATTCTAAACCAGTGTCTCACGCGGAAGGTTACCGGCCTTTCGCTCATGACCGTAGCGTCGGTAGATATGCCCGATCCAGGAGCCGCCCTCACCATCGTTAACGCCATCAACACTGTTTACGGACTGGGCATACCCACCGACGAGCTAGAGGAGAGCAGCAAGAGACTCAACGAGCAGCTCGGAAAACTGTCGGATCAGTACAAGAAGCTCTCTGAAAGCGCGCAAGAACCAGACAAGCGACTTTACGGTTGACGCAGTTTCGATCGCGACTCTACCAGGAGTTTGTTTCTAAATGGCCGCCGCAGTAAATGCAAGGAACGGAATGGTGGCTAGCGCCCACGAACTCTCTTCTTCCTGCGGAGTGAACATTCTCTCAAAGGGCGGGAATGTGGTAGACGCTGCAATAGCTACGAGCGCGGCACTTTGCGTAGTTCAGAATAACTCCTGCGGCCTGGGCGGGGACACCTTTGCGATTCTAAAACTCGGAGGGAAGATCATGGAAATTAATGGAAGCGGCCGCGCGGCCAAAGCCGCCACGATAGATTTCTATGAAGGGAAAGGACGTTCCTCGATACCTCAACGAGGACCACTTTCTTGCATAACCGTCCCCGGATTGGTTCATGCATGGGGTGAACTGTTGAAGTACGCAACAATGGATCTTTCTGAACTTATTGCACCTGCAATCGCTTATGCTGAAGACGGCGTGTCACTGAACGCGAAGTATGTTGAATCAATAAAAGCCTCCGCAGATTCGTTAGGATCGTGCGAGGGCTGGAGGGAGCTTTTCTTGCCAGACGGAAAGGTTCCTGAAGTAGGATCAGTCCTGAAACAGAAGGATCTTGCTAATTCTCTGAGAATGATTGCAAATGAAGGAACGCAGACATTCTACAAAGGAGAGTTGGCAGAAAAGATTGTTCGTGGGGTGAAAGAAGAGGGCGGATTGATCTATTCCGAAGATCTCGAAAATCACACCTCGAACTGGAAGAAGCCGCTCTCTACTATCTATCGCGGGGTAAAGATTTACGAAACTTCTCCAAACAGTCAAGCTGCTACGGTACTTCTCTGGCTGAATATGCTGGAGAACTATGATCTGGGCAGAGTTTCAAACAAACAAGACAGTTTGCAGGAGATTCTGGTCGCGACTTGTCTGAAGGCATATGAAGAACGCGCAAAGTACATCGGAGATCCATCGTTTTTCCCCCTTCCACCTGAATTTATTTCAAAGAAATTCGCCGAGCAGGTTTCGGGCGTGCCTCCGACGGCGCGCAGTGGAATGCAATCTGAAACTATTGGAGATACGACCTATTTCGCCGTGGGCGATCGTGAAGGAAATACCGTTTCCATGATTCAGAGCAACTACAACGGATTCGGATCTGGGGTCATGCCGAAGGGTACTGGGCTAGTGTTACACAACAGAGGTTCGTATTTCTCGCTCGATAGATCGCACCACAATTCACTTGCTCCCGGAAAAAGAACTTTTCACACTCTGTGCGCGTCAATTGGGGAGCAAGACGATGTGACGCTTTTCGCGCTAGGGACGATGGGTGGAGATATACAGCCTCAAGTCCATGTTCAATTATTGACAAAGATACTCGATTTCAATGCCGAATTGCAAGAGGCCATTGACGCACCTAGGTGGATTATCCCCGGCACAATTTACGAGCGACCGTCCACGATCTTTTATGAAAAAGGATTGAAACCTTCTCGAAGCGTTCCTAAGCAATTGAAAGTAATGCAATTTGAAGGGTTGTCCTCCTTGGCTGGACACGCTCAGGCTGTGTACTTTTCAAACGAAGGCCTATCGGGAGCTGCCGATCCTAGATGTGGGGGAGCTGCCAAGGGATTCTGAATTAGTCGATTCATCTAAAGCGGCGAATTCAAGCGAGCTATCTGCGAAGAAATACTGTTAATGTAATCTTCCAACCGTGACAAGACCGTCTTCGCTGTAATCACACCAACGATTTTTCCCTTGTCAACCACCAAGACTCTTCGGATTCCTCTGTCGGCCATCAATTTCGAAACATAGTCAATACCATCGCTTGCTTTTACTGAAACCACATTTTCGCTCATGATTTCCTTGATCATTAAGCTCGCAGGGTTTTTCTCCCCAGCGACGATCCGAGACAAGTAGTCCCACTCGGTGACAATGCCAACAGGCTTACCTTCTGCGACAATTATTGCAAACCCGTGTCTCTTTTCCTTCATTATCTTAGCCGCGTCAAGCGCGTTGGTATCACCTGTGAGTGAAATAAAATCTGATTCGACGATATCCTTTGCATAT
>DATLTL010000008.1:0-2648 GCA_035533635.1 Nitrososphaerales archaeon | reverse complement strand
TTCAATGCATTCTCAGAGTGTCTTTGCTGTCTCAAGGGAAGCGTCTCCAATCCTTGAAGGAATAGGAATGAGTTGAACGGACTCAGACACGGCCCAAGATCTCTTAGTAATTGTACTCTTACTTTGATTATGAATGCGACGTTTCCCAGTCCCGGGAAGTTTCCAAATGTTTCCCATATCTTCAATCCGTGATAGGTAGGGTCAGGTTCTGTGAACTCTGGGAACTTGCCGTTGCCATAATTGAATTTTCCAGAATCCACGATTACACCACCGATCGAGGTTCCGTGCCCTCCAATCCACTTTGTTGCAGAGTTGACGATGATGTCTGCTCCATGTTCAATAGGGCGAACTATTCCCACACCAACTGTGTTGTCGACCACGAATGGAATGCCGGCGTCGTGGGCGATCTTTGCAATTGCCTCAAAATCCGGGACGTCGAGCTTTGGATTGCCTACGGTCTCTGCATAAATTGCTCTTGTCTTTGGCGTGATTGCTTTCCTGAATTCGTCAGGCTTTGTCGAGTCAACGAATTTTACGGTCCTTCCAAGTTTCGGGAATGTATAGTGGAATTGCTCGTACGTCCCGCCGTATAGGTTGTTTGCGGAGACGATCTCGTCGCCCAACCTCGTTATGGCTGTGAGAGCAAGGAATTGTGCCGCCTGTCCCGAGGAGACTGCAAGAGCTCCTGTACCACCCTCGATCGCGGCTATCCTTCTTTCGAAGACGTCGGTCGTTGGGTTCATGATTCTTGTGTAGATGTTCCCGAATTCCTTCAAAGCGAAGAGATTCGCTGCGTGCTCTGTGCTCTTGAAAACGAACGATGTAGTCTGGTATATCGGAACCGACCTTGCACCCGTTGCTGGATCAGGCTCTTCCTGGCCCGCGTGGAGCGCCGTCGTGTTTAGACCTTTGTATGTCATGGAATTTGGTCATCTTTTAGGATATTAAAGTAGGCCTGTTATGCGCAGATTCTGCCACGTTTACTACCCTCATTGTCCGAAAATCGTATTCCTGTTAGACTAATCTAGGACTGTCGAGAATTACTTCGACAATTTTATCCCTCGACTTTGTTCCTTTCACAATGAAGATTTTTGACTTTGGTATGTTGAAATGTTCTGACAGAATTTCAATTAGCCTTTTGTTCGCTTTGCCTTCGGTTGCTCTTTCATTTATTCGAACCTCATATTCAGTTTCGCTGGTCTTTGTTACGCGAGCTTCCTTTGCGTTAGGTGTCACAATTACTTTGATCAGCATATTGAATCTTCATTTATTGTTCTGTAAATATTGCGTTCATTATTCAACGGGCAAAAGCACGCTCGCTCTCTGAATGCGATTTCCTTCCTGATTTCGCAGGATTATGTGGCTACTAGATTGTCTTACTGGAACGAACCCGACTTTTCGAAGCGCTTTGAGAATTTCCCTCCAAGATAGACTTGGAAGTTTCGTCGATTCAGACAACTATACTTTTACCAGGACAAGTTTGGCCTTCTTCTGCTTCGCCTCAGCCTTCACGTCTTCTAGATAGAGCTTGATAGCATCTTGAATGTTCTTGAGTGCTTCTGCCTCTGTCCTGCCTTCGCTAAGACAACCCGGGAGCTCGATGCATCTCGCAACAAACCCTTCTCCTGGCTGGCGTTTGAGAGATACGTGATAGTTTCTTGCTTCCATCAGGAAGTCAGAATCCTACGTCGTATTTATTCCTACACCTTCAAAAGTACCTGAAGATTGATGTTGACTTGCTTCATCGTGCATATTATCGCGAAATTGCAAAGGCGAGAGAATTTTTTCAAGGCCACTAGAAGGGGTGTTCGTTTCTTAAGCGGCTAAGCACGGAACCAACTGGTAAACTACTCTTGCTTGTTTGGATTTGGGAGTGTTCTAATTCGATCTTTCTCGATTACTGTAAAACGATTCTCTATATCCAAATTGAGCGACATCAGGTTATCAAACGATTTAGCTACGTCTTGCGGTGATTTGGGTACGAATCTAAGTAAAACTACTCCACTGGAGGATCTTTTATGTCTGAATACAAGTTCGCCGAAATCTTTGTCGAATGTCACCAAAATTCTTTTCTGCGAATTAGCCAGCTCGAGTACACTTTCATCACTCATTCCGGTCTTGTGTTCGATCACGCTTGCTACATCGATTCCTCGCTCCTTCAAGAGGCGTATCGATTCCAATGGTATATTTTCGTCAGCAAGAAGTTTGACTCTCCTCTTGTTGCTAAGAGTCATCCAGCGCGAACCCTACGAAATAGAATAAATTTTTTCCTGCTTCAGAGTTTCTGCGGCATACTTTAGCGCTGCGTCAATATCTTGCTTTTTGAGCTGCGGATAGTTGCGCAGTATCCTTTCAACGGTCCAGCCTGCGGCGAGCAAGTCGACGATGTGCTCCACTGCTATCCTCGTTCCCTTGATTAAGGGTTTCCCTACAAGAATCCTATCGTCGACGACTATCCTGTCTTTCCACAAACCGATCTATATTTCCTAGCTTGCTTTACGCCTATTTCAATTATTAAAGACTAGCGGGATGGATAACTTGCGCTAGGCATTTGTACCAAGGTTTCCTTCGCGGCTCAGCATTTCAAAATCACTCGCAATCTCGAACCGCCAGAGTTTCTCTGTACCTTCCTTTCTCGCAAAACCGTC
>DATLTL010000007.1:0-19144 GCA_035533635.1 Nitrososphaerales archaeon | reverse complement strand
GGCTGAGGTCCTAGTCTCTTCAGCTTTCTTCAAGATCTCAAGCGCCCTTCTCTTAGTCCGCTCGGTCAAACCAGCCTTGCTCGCAATCCGTGAAACACATTTTGCGGGGTCAACCACTGGCATCCGAAGATCCATCTCTCTGAGCAATAGTCGGTAGCATCGAGCAATGTCTTTTTTCTTGACGTTACTAACAGCAGAAACGTCCTTGAGCGTCCTAGGTGTTTCAGTATCTCTGCACGCGGCGTAAAGCGAAGCAGCTATGAGGGCAGAGATCGACCTTCCGCGGACCAATCCTCTGTCCAGCGCTTTTCTGTAAATATACGCGGCCTTTTCGATAACCGCGTCACTGACATTTAATTTGTCTGCGAGTCTATCAAGTTCGCTGAAAGCTTGCCGTAGGTTTCTATCTACTGGCTCGTGGACTTGGCTCCTTCCATCCCAAGTCCTGAGTCTTTCAATAGTAGCCTTCATTGAAGCTGGAAGAGATTTTCCAGAAGCGTCTCTGTCTTCAGCGCCAATTACAGTGGCGAGACCCATGTCGTGCATCGCCAAACTGGATGGGACTCCAGTTCTGCTTCGATCGTCCTTTTCTTCCTTGGAAAAAGCTCTCCATTCTGGGCCGATCTCCTCGATCTTCTCCTTGACAACATAACCACAGTTGCTACAGAATAATTCTCCTCCTGAGGTGTCAACGACCATTGGTCCCTTGCCACATCTCGGACAGCGGTCAATTGATCTTTGAATTCTGAATAGATTACCAGACGGCTTGTTTTCTATACTCATTTTCGAAACACCAAAAACAAATATTAGTAAGGTATAAATGAAACCAGACAAACAAAGATATAATCTTTGTGGCTACCCCGTCTAATGCACGTCGGCTATGAGAGAAAAATATCGTCGATTTCCCTGGAATCGAACTAATAATTTCTCCTTAGGCAAGATTCCTATGATCATTGGCCCATTTTGAAAATTAAGAGTCTATCAATCCATCACCAAAAATGGCCCGTCTACTATGACAGCAAAACACGCCTGATTTGATGTCCTAATTTTCAGGGAACAATGTTTCCTAAAGGATCACTATCATCAGTGGCCAGCTTTAGCTTGTCGTACTCTACAATCATTTCGTTGTTAAGCATCCTCCTTTGAACCTCTGAAATAAGATCCTCAACCTGTTCCGCAGAACACTTTTTTGTCTTCATTAATTCGGCAATCATTGGTTCAGAAATCTTCACGTTGACATTATGTCCTCCATAATTTCCTCCAAATGCGACAGCATTGAATTCGACCTTCAGGTCTTCCGCTTCAGATAATTTGACAACAAAGTAGCCTTGAATCCTATAAGATGCGCCCAAACCTTCGAGCCAGGTTACGTGAACTTCTCCAAGGTCTTCGACAAGCGCCAAGATAACTTCGTTGAAGATGCGACGTTTTCGGATTTATGCGTTGCTAGTCTCATCGCATAGAAAAGTAATAATCTCAGTTTCTTGCTTTCATGATTATGCCTGATGACCTTGTAGCTTTCGACATTATCATTTCTGGTAAAGTGCAAGGAGTATATTTCCGTGCTAGTATGAAAATAATTGCAGATTCGAACAACGTTCGAGGGTGGGTAAGAAATTTGGAGGAAGGACGCGTCGAAGCTTTGATTCAAGGACGAAAGCCAGATGTTGATGAGATTCTTAATTGGTGCCGTACTGGTCCAACAAAAGCGCGAGTGGATAAGGTCGCAATCACAGAATTGAAAGCGGATCCATCGCTTCGAAATTTTGCAATCGTAGTTTGACAACATGCTGCCGAAAAGCTTAATGTCATTATTCCGATAATTTTGTTTGGCCTGAGTGTAAAAGCCAAAAATAGATGATTTGGAACATTGTCAAAAAAAGTTGCCTTGATTAGAGGAGACGGGACCGGTCCGGAACTTGTCGAATCGATGCTAATTGTCCTTCACGCAACAGGCACGAAGGCCGAATTTGTGCAATGCGATGCAGGAGAGGAATGGTGGCAGAAGCACCCTGGCCCCACCTTGGTGCCTGATGAGACCTGGAGCATATTGAGTACGGTTGACGCCTGCTTCAAGGGACCAACCACTACGCCATGGACAGCAGGTTCTCCCAAAAGTGTTGCTGTCAGCATCCGGCAGAAGTTCAACCTTTATGCAAATGTAAGGCCAATTAAGACCTTCAAGGGACACGTTTCTCCGCTTGGTGAAGTGGATTTTGTTTGCGTTCGAGAAGCAACTGAGGGCATGTACAGTGGCCTGGAGCATCGTCTCAGTAATGATGTCGCGATAGGCATTCGTAAGATTACGCGGCAATCAAGCGAAAAAGTAACAGAATTCGCATTCAAAGAAGCGGAAAAGAGAGGATGGTCGAAGGTTTTCGCAATTAACAAGGGAAACATCCTAAAAGAAACCGAAGGTATTTTCATGGAAGCTGTTCGTACTGTTGCGTCGAAACATCCCGGGGTCAAATTGGAAGAGACGTTTATCGACAACTGCTCACAGCAATTGGTGAAGAATCCTTCCATTTTCAATCAATCAATACTGCTCAGCACTAATTTGTTCATGGATATTCTCTCAGAAGAAGCCTCGGGTTTGATAGGAAGCATTGGCACGGTGTATTCTGCAAACATCGGTGACAAGTTTGCAATGTTTGAACCAGCACACGGCAGCTCGCCAAAATACAAAGGGCAAGACAAGGTAGATCCAGTTGCGACAGTCCTATCTGGCGCTTGGATGCTGGCATATCTAGGCGAAGAGAAGGAATCCAAAGCAATTTTCGATGCTACTCGCGAAGTGATTGAGGAAGGAAAGGTAACCACTTACGACCTTGGGGGTTCTGCGAAGACATCAGAAATGACCAAAGCGATTGCAGATCGGGTTAGTACGCACCTAAAGTGATCTTTTCGTAACTTACTTTTGGCGCACCCACAATTTCTTCACCATACTTTGTGGCATTAGCAAACCTGATTTCAGGTCTAGATTGAATAAGGAACTCCAACGATCTTTTCCCCCACTGGAGTTTCGAGGGCCGCTGAGGATTTGTTCCAGCAACGTATCGGTTCTTCGAATGTTTTCCTTCGGTTCCTCCAAAATCCATTCCTGCGATGATTATTGAAGAGGGCTCAAAGTAGCTTATCGCAAAGCAAGCTCTATCTCCATCAGTGAGTCCACCAAAATTAGTAACTCGACTTACTGAAGAAACTTGAGTCGTTCCATAGAGTTTCGGGCCAAGTTTGGGGACTATTTTCTCAATGAGAGAAATATTATCGCCATGAGCATGCACAAGAACAAGTCCTTCTTGGCTGGTAATTTCCAGATTTTCCTGCGAACAACTATCGAGGTCGCTGACTATTATCGAAGGATTTATGCCGGTTTCATGGAGAGCATCGGCTGCACCATCGGCCGCAACTATTATTGGATTTGCCTTCTTGATAAAATTCGCGAGCCCTTCGAGGTCGGAATCAAGCGAGGGGCCTGCGCCAAAAATCGCAATTGTTTTTCGCTGCATTGATTGCATCTGCCTCTGCAATGGACTAATTTCTTTTGCGGCAAGGAGATTCGCTAATAAATCTCTAGATTCTTCGTCACGAGCTTGGGCGTACTTCAAAGAGTCTCGTATTCTCGGATAGTACGATCTGAACCATTCGTCGCCCAGTGACAGTTCGCGCATGATGTTCGACCCTTCTCAAACACATTTAATGCTTCCAACGGGGTACGAACGGTTGTTGTCAGAAAAAAAGATCGCGGGGAAAATGGGTGGAATTTCTCTGGGAGATCAGCGCAAAGTCAGAGTCATGGGCGTAATTAACCTTACAAAGAATTCTTTCTATTCAGGATCAGTTTCTACAACGAAAGAAGAGATCGAAAGGTCAGCTCTGAGGCAAGCAGAGGAAGGAGCGGACATGATCGATATAGGAGCACGATCAACAGCACCATACAGAAAGTATGAGGTCTCAATCGAGACGGAAAAGCGGCTGCTTGTCAAAGCTCTTCAAACGATCTCAAGAATTGTGGATCTTCCGATTTCGGTTGACACGACGCGCTACGAATCTGCAAAAGCTGCAATATATGAAGGTGCTTTTGCGGTGAACGATGTCTATGGATTCACTCAGAAAGACGCCGGAAAACTCGCTAATCTGGTTGCTTCAAGTGACGTTTCGCTGTTGACAACCGCGCACGAAAGAGTAGCTAGAGCGTCTTCAGATCCCATTGCTCGTGTGATGTCTTGTTTGGAAAGAGCCCTACAATTCGCGAATCTTCACGGGATTGATGTTAGAAGGATAACTATTGATCCTGGAATAGGTTTTTTCAAAGACACGACGATTTCAAATGTCGATTGGAACTGTTCGGTTATTGCTAATCTGAGAGAATTAAGAAAATTCGGAAGACCGATATGTGTAGGCGTGTCGCGCAAGAGGTTCATAGGAAAACTGCTTGGAAAACAATTTCCTAACGAGCGCCTGAACGGATCGCTTGGCGCTACAGCAGTTGCTGTCTATAATGGTGCACATATGATCAGGACACACGATGTTTTGTCTACAATGGAGGTTGCAAAGATTGCCTTCGCAATGCGAGAAAAACGTTTAATCCACCTCGGCGATGATTGAAACTAGATGCCAAAAACGGAACCTACGAACGAAGAGGACGTGAAGCGAGCAGCCGAGCTGAAAGAATGGTTGGAAGCTCGAATGCTAGAACTCGAGAATGAACTTGGGAGGCTGAAAGATATGCAACAGCTTGTGGACTCAGTACTAAGAAGGAACAGTTTTGTCCCAGCAGCCGCACTCAAAAGTACGCAGACAAAACCTAGTCGAGGAGAAAAGGTAGACGACACAAAAAATCAGGTGCCCAAATCTCAAGATGAGCCAAGGCAACTTCGCAGGTCCAAAGACGGTCTTTTAATTGCGAGCGCGTTTGTTTCTCCAGAGAAGCTTGTGGTTGTGCCCAGCAGCGACGTAAGAATATCACAGACAATCCCACCGTTCCAGACTTTTTTTGTAAACAGGATCCTCAAGGGATATGAATCGAAGGATCAAGAGCTTGTAGCTTCGGGAAAACTTAGCCAATCCGAAGCTATGTCTTACAGCGTGGAGGAAGAAGAGGGGAACATTAGCAAGGTTACCGTACAAAACTATAGAGACAAATCAAGATTGAACGAAATCCTAAGCACCGTGAACTGGGCTTTCACTAGAATGCTCGAAAAGAAATGAACTGCGCATTCTGCTCTGTTGCACGAATATGATGTTTTGATGCCTTCCTCTGTGTTGATCGGATGCTTGTTTTTACATTGCTGCAACAATGAACGAGTTGTAGATGGATACCTTGAGCGCCATTTCTTTCGCCATGTTGACGAACTTCTTCGCGCTCACGTATTCTCCAAAGATCCTCTTGATGCAGGAATAGGCTCCCTCGACTCTCCACCTGTATCCAAATCTGTGAATGTGACTCCATGATTTCGGTTTGAATATCTGTTGTTCTATGACAGCTTCTTTCCTTGAAAGGCAGCCGTTGCTCTTCGGAACGGAATTGCTCCTGACCCTTATGACAGGTTTGATTTTATTGTCTGAAAGGAATTTGAAATTATCCTTCGAGTCATACGCGCCATCTCCAAGGACTCTCTTCACCCTAATTCCATTCTCCTCTGCCCTCTTCACCAGACGCTTCAGCCTCTTTGAATCATGAACTTTTTCAGAGGAGACATCCATGCTCACAACCTGCTTTGTCTTGATGTTGACTGCAAAATGTATCTTGAGATAGCCCTTCCTGACCTTCCAGACGTGCCTGATCCAGTCTCCGGAGTTGTGGACCTTTACTCCTGAAGAATCAACAGCAATGGAGACAGGATCATTCGATTGTAAAAGAGAATCTTCCAGTTCTATTTCGAGCTTGTTCACCCTCCTGTTCAGCGCGGAATAATCTATGGCTTTCAGTCCATCAACGTATTTTGAAAGAAAGATCATGAATCCCTCTGTTTGCCTGTACGGCAAATGGAAGAGTAACCTGGTGAATGCTATCAGCCGGATGTACGCTTCTGGATAATGGAACGGCTCGCCCACCTTTCCATCGTTCTCTTTCTTGAGCTCCTTCTTCCACTCTTCCATGATCTTTTCGTCGAGCTCCAGCTGTCCCCTTCTAACAAGCTCGTCGTTGTACTTGCTCCAATCCCTGTCGTCTGACATGCCGTGAAATTGGATGCCTCAGTACAAGCACACTTGAGCCAAAATTCCTAGACTACGTGCTTGAATCGTGCAACACAGCAGCGCATTCTAAAGACTTATAGACGTCTTTCAGTGAGACCATTTTGGCAAGGGAGAATTTAGGAGTCTTTCGCCTTGCCAGCTGATTCTTACTCGAAGTTAGTGAACGCTAGAGGAGTCTTTACTTTCCGCGATTTTGTACTTCTCCCGGGCAGAAGCGATATCGAGCCATCGAATGTTGATCTTTCGATCAATCTCACGTCTAAGGTAAAACTGAACCTACCCTTGGTCTCATCGCCAATGGATACGGTCACGGAGGCAGATATGGCCATCGCAATGGCGCGGCAAGGTGGCATCGGCATCATACACCGTAACATGTCTATTGAGGAACAAGTGGAGAATGCGAAGAGGGTAAAGCGCGCAGAATCCTTCATCATTCGAGACGTCGTTACGATCAGTCCTTCACAGAAGGTTTCTGAGGCATTGGACCTAATGGTAAAAAAGAGCATTTCAGGGCTTCCAGTTGTTGAAGGCAATGACAAGCTAATTGGCATCTTGACCAGACGCGATGTAAACTTCGCAGATAGGAATGAGGAAGTTCGGGCGGTAATGACAGGGGATGTCAAGGTCGCGACCGCTGACGTTACGATCGAGGAAGCAAAGCACATTATGCATCATAACCGAGTAGAAAAGTTGCCTGTGGTTGATAACAACAAGAAGCTTCTGGGGCTAATCACAATAAAGGACGTTTATTCTAGAGAAAAGAATTCGCTAGCTTCTAGGGATTCTGAAGGGAGATTGCTCGTCGGTGCATCTATTTCGCCTTCGGACATAGCTAGAGCAAAGGCCCTCGAGAAATACGTGGACGTTTTGGTGTCGGATGTTGCACATTTTCATAACGTGAACGTAATTGAAGCAGCAAAGAAACTGACCAAAGAGGTCGGAACGGAGTTCATTGCAGGCAACATCGGAACAAAGGAGGCCACGATTGATATTGTATCTGCACTCGATGGTAGGCTATCGGGAATAAGGGCCGGAGTGGGTTCTGGTTCAATCTGCATCACTTCGGAGGTCACAAAAGCTGGCGCTCCAACGCTATTCGCAGTTGCCCAAATTGCAGAAACTCTTGCAGAAGAGAAATTGAATATTCCGATAATCGCTGACGGTGGAATAAGAGCTGCGGGTGACGCAACCTTGGCTCTGGCAGCGGGCGCTTCGGCCGTGATGATGGGTAACGTCTTTGCCGGATGTACCGAATCCCCTGGAGGACTCATTAAGATCGGCGGCAAGTACTACAAACCCTACAGAGGTATGGGTAGCACTTCATCTAGACAGAAACGTTTTGCAATGGATAGGTACAACCAACCTGCAAAGGGTATTGCAGAGGGAGTCGAGGGAGTCGTTCCCTACAGGGGAGATGTTCAGACCGTAGTGGAAGAGTTTACTGGTGGACTAAGGGCGGCTTTCGGCTACGCCGGCGCGACTTCGATAAGGGATCTTTGGAAAAAGGCTACCTTCGGTGCCGTGAGCGCTGCTGGTGTCGACGAGCTTCGACCTCACAACATCATCCTTCCTGGGGAAGAGAAGATTTAGGCAGTTTGCGAGATACTGCTTCTCTCGAAAAGATACTAGTTCTGGATTTTGGCGCACAGTACGCGCACCTGATCTGCAGGAGAATCAGGGAGCTCGGTGTATACGCCGAGCTAGCACCATTTGACATATCTCCTGCTGAAATTCGTCAAAGAAAAGCTAAAGGCATTATTTTTTCAGGGGGTCCCAAAAGCGTTTACTCGCGAGGATCTCCACTTCCTCAAAGGAAGATTTACGGAATCGGTCTCCCAATCTTGGGAATCTGTTACGGGTTACAAGCCATCGTGCATCAGAATGGTGGCAAAGTGCTACGCTCGACTAGGAGGGAATTTGGGAAAGCTTCTCTTGAACTCAGGGCAGACACTCCATTGTTCAAAGGACTCGGATCAAGGGCGATATGCTGGATGAGCCATGCTGATGCTGCAGAAACACTACCCTTGGGCTTTGACAGCATCGCATCAACGGAGAATTCTCCATACGCGGCAATTTCTTCAGGCAATATGTACGCAGTACAGTTTCACCCAGAGGTCACCCACACAGAAAATGGAATGCAAATTCTTTCTAATTTTGTCTTCGAAATTTGCGAGTGCGAGAAGAACTGGACGACAGAAAATATGATTGAGGACGTGATGCAACAACTCCAAGCGAGGATAGGCCCAGATGAAAAGGTGATCTGCGCCTTGAGTGGTGGTATCGACTCTGCAACTACTGCCGAGTTACTTCAGCGAGTTATCGGCAAAAGACTCTATTGTGTGTTCGTTGATCACGGATTATTGCGGAAGGGTGAAAGGCAGAGGATTGAATCTGCTTTTCGCGCGAAGCTTGGGAAGAACTTGATTGTGGTAGATGAGTCCAAGATCTTTTTGAGGAAACTGAAGGGAATCAGAGATCCAGAAAAAAAGCGTCAAATTATCGGGAGGGAGTTTATCAAAACGTTCGCCAAGGTCAGCAAGAGACTTGGCAACATAAAATGGCTCGCTCAGGGAACTCTCTATACCGATATCATTGAGAGCGCTGCAGGTGCGTCAAAACACGAATCGAAAATCAAGTCACATCACAATGTGGGCGGTCTCCCAAAGAGGCTTGGGTTCAAGCTGGTCGAACCACTAAGGGATCTTTACAAGGATGAAGTACGGAAGGTTGCAGTAGCGCTAGGCCTGCCAAATGAACTGGTAAATACACATCCGTTTCCAGGTCCAGGCCTATCTGTAAGAATCATCGGGGCAGTGACGAAGGAAAAGCTAGAAATTTGCAGAGAAGCTAGCGCGATAGTCGAAGAGGAACTCTCTCTTGCAGGACTGTACAATGACGTATGGCAGGCGTACGGCTTTGTGGGTGACGATCTTGCCACTGGTGTCCTCGGCGACGAGAGACGCGTTGGGCATATAGTAACGGTTAGAATAGTGGAATCTAGGGAAGCGATGACTGCGGATTGGAGCCGCGTTCCCCACACCCTTTTGGAGAAAATCAGTAGCAGGATTACGAACGAAATCCCAAATGTGACTTGGGTCACTTACGCAATCAGCAGCAAGCCGCCGTCAACAATAGAACCTCAATGATTGCGATTTGCTTCCATGAAATGGATCAATTCACTCAGGGAAGGAGTCGCTGCTGACTCCTTTGACACATAGAGTCCTGCTGCTGAATTCGCGAACGAAAGCCTGTCCTCAATATTCATCTCTGTTAGATAACCCGCGATATCGGCAGCCGCCCAAACGTCTCCAGCCCCCGTGACGGTCTTTTGTTTTATGCGGTGACACGGTTTTGAGACAACTTCGTTCCCGTTAGCTGAGATGCTGAGCTCGCGCGTATGAAGATCTACAGTTGAGCCCGTTCCTTCTGACAGCATCTTGGCAGTTTTTTTCAATTCTATTTCAGAGTAGACTCGTGGCAATTTGTGATTGAACAAGACTCCTGAAATTATTCGTGCTTCGTTCTCGTTGAGACTAATGTAATCAACCAGGCGCTCGTCGAACACCGCGCGCTTTAGTTCTGGTAGGAGATGTTTCTGACCTGAAACATCAGCGGGATCGAATAGAGTCTTTGCACCGTTCTTCTTTGCGAGTGAAAATACCTTCTTGCAGAGATTGTTTCCCTTCCTGTTGGCAGACCAGTTCACAACTGCGACAATATCAGATCGGGCTATTGATTTGAGGTTTCTTCGTGAAAATTTGGTCCCGTCAAAATGAGCCAAGTCTCCAACATCACTGATCATTACGTTGACATGGCGGCCTCTCGCTTCGAACTCGAAAGCAGTTGTGTAGCCGGGTTTTCCATTGACAATTTGCAAATCAACGTTTGGTAATTTACTGAATGTGGAACGGAGTATATCGGCTGCAAAAGAATCAGCAATTGCGATGAGATTGACATTCGTTCCGAGAACGCCTAATGCGTAACCAATATTGACAGCGTTTCCACCTTTGAGCTCAGTCTGTCTGATCCCTCTGATGCTTCCTCCTCCGCCGACGATTCCTCTTCGCTTCATCTTTGCCACGAGATTGTCCAAAGAATCAAAGCGGACAAATCGGTCCACAAAGTAATCGGGCATCACCGATATTTTGCCGAGAGAGGACAGGTGACGAAGGCGCTCTACTATTCTCGACAAAGTTTTGGAATCCAAGATTTTTCCTCGTTGGCTTGCAAATTACGAAACACATTCTTGGGGAAATTAAAACATTGGGTGAGTCGCTATGAATGGTTTTTTAACTGAGAAGGTGCCAACGAAACCAGAAAACATGTCAGCTGATGATTCTGCTTCGAAACCGGGATACATGAAGCGTGAAGAACTAGTCGGCAAATCTGTAATTTCCGACAGAGCGGTGATCATTGGAACTGTGAAGGATTTGGCGGCGTCTACGGATGGAAAGATTGGATTGCACGTGACTCGTAAATCTGTTTCTGGATCTGAGGAAGTAATTATCAGCTCAGATGAAATTCAGGCAATGGGTGATGTGATTCTGTTGAAACCAATAGCTCGTAGCTCAGTAAAGGAATTGTCGCGATCACAGCAATCAATGCCACCACCGCTGCCGGGTGGGATTCCGCAGATGAGAACTTGCAATCGCTGCGGTTACGGCAACGGAGCGAATTCTAGATTCTGCATAAAATGCGGCATGTCGTTGCAGTAATCTGGAAAGATTCAATTCAGTATAAATTCAATACCGTCGAATTCGCTTACGAGTTTGTGCACATCATGTCGGATTTCTTTTTGCGTCCTTTTTCCATTTATCGCATCACAGACTATCGCTGCAATTGTTTCCATTTCTTTTTCCTTCATTCCGCGACGTGTAACTTCTGATGTGCCTAGCCTGATTCCAACGTCCGTAATTACGTCTAGATCCTCAAGGAGGTCAGCCACTTTTACCGATTGTTTTACGCCGTAATCCAACAAAACTTGGTGGGATTCGGTGAACCCAATTGAAGAGCATTTTACAGGTATTTTCAGTTCGTGAAGAGATCTTGCCAAAGATTTGGAATTGGAAACAACCTGTTTTGCATATTTCTTTCCAAATTTGAGAAGCTCTAACATCGAATAGGCGAGTGCTGCTACACGATTCCAATGAATATTATCAACTATTCCGGGATGCACTTTCGAATTGATTACGGAGAATACTTCTTCGTTGTTGGAAAGGATCAAGCCTCCCTGCGGGCCAAAGAAGGATTTGTGAGTCGAACCAACTAGAATGCTGCATCCTTGGTCGAGCGGATGCTGAAACTGTCCACCTGCAATTAGCCCCAAAACATGGGAGCCGTCATAAGCAGTGATTCCTTCATAATCGTTCGGGATTGAATTCTTGATATCATACGGAAAAGGTATGAAACTCGAACCGAATAGAGTCATTTCAGGTTTTTCTTTGCGTAAGAGAGCATCGGTCTCTTTTGGAATAATGTTCATCACCCCGGGATCGTATGGGAAGTAGATGTTTCTTAATGACATGAGGCCACCCAATCCCAACTCAGAGGTTCCTGGATAGCCACCATATTTTGGATGGCAAGTTACAATTTTGCTTCCAGATCTCAAGAAAGAAAGAAATAGGATCAGAGAACAGGTGTGCCCCGAAATCGGTCTAACATCTGCAAATTTTGATCTGAACAATTTCTTTGCAAGATTGATTGCCATCAGTTCTATCTCGTCAGTGTATCTTGTTCCACGATAGAAACCGTCTCGGGCACTGTATCTGTTTGAAAGATCCGTGGACAAGAAATGGCGAGCTTGAGGGCTGGCGAAATTCTCGGACGCCATCAAGTTGAGTGTCTTGGTCGTCCGCCACTTTTCATGATCCTTTACAGAACGTTTCAGCGCCTTTGCCTGCTCAATGATAGCATCTTCATTCAAATTGGCGAACCCCCTCAGGCGTTCTCCTTGACGAACAGTTCCAGCATTTTGCCAGAAGCGTATCCTTCCGGATCTATCTTTACAGAGTCATACCCTAGCTCTTTCAAAGAGCGAGTGATTCTCTCCACTCGCTCAAATGCGGTGGCTAGACTTGGTTTATCGACTTCCACGTTCGCGCTAGTACCGATGGTGCGAACTCTAACGATAGTTGCGCCAGTAATCAATTTCACCGCTCTCTCAGCATCTTCTATTCTTCGCAAAGTTTCCAAATCTATTTTCTGACCAAATGCGACTCTGCTCGAAAGGCAAGCTTCGCTGGGTCGTTCCCAATTAGATAGTCCCGCGAGCCGAGCGGTAGATCGTATCATGTCTTTTCCCATTCCAAGCTCGACGTACGGCGCCCTAAAGCCAGCCTCTCTAAGCGCTTTGATGCCGGGCCTGGGAGTCTTCATGTCGTCCACATGGGTGCCATCAACACGCACCGCTATTGAATTCTTGTCACATATCGGTTGAATTGCTAGTGCAAGATTGTTCCTGCAAAAGTAACAGCGTGATACACCATTGGCGATGTATTCTGGAGTTCCCAGGTCATCTTGCACTACTTCAATTAGCTCGATTCCTATTTCGCGCGCAACTTCGCGAGCCGTTTGCTTTTCAGCTTCGGGGAAAGATGACGAAAGCGAGGTTACTGCGTACGCTTTGTCTCCCAAAGCTCTCTTCGCACAGTAAGCTATCAGTGAGGAATCGACCCCAGCGGAAAATGCCACTGCGCAAGATTGAAACTGCTGGAACCAAGAAATCAAATTCGCTAGATTTTCCTGATCGGTTTTTCCATCTTTCTCAATCTGAAGAGTCAAGAATAATCAAGCCGCCTCATCTTCATTCTTATTCAAGCTGTTTTCTGGCCGATTCGGATATCAACTCGATTACTTCTCTTAGTGGGACACCAGTTTTTTCTGATATGCTCCTCGCAGCAGAAAACTCCGGTTTTATCCTGATCGACCTATTGAGTTTCGCGAACTTCACCTGCACTTTTCCTTTGTACCCACGAAGTTCGAAGTGAATCGAAATGGTCTTCCTTGGAACAATGAGCCGCTCGTACTCTGTTGTCTTTACCCCTAGAGTCCCAGTTTCTTCTACCAATATCTCAGCAAGGTTCTCAACCGAACTAGGCAGGGCGGTAACGCGTATGGTCTGACCGGCTCTTCCCTTCTTACCCAAAAAATTGGTTACCGTTGCGTCCAATGCTCCTTCATCCAAAAGTCTGTCTATCGCATGTGAAATGACCTCTCCGGTTGCATCGTCGATGTTGGATTCAATTACCGCAACTCTATCTCTGTCAAACTTCATCTTTCTTTTATTGTGAGATGAGCTCGACAATTGAGTTTCATCAGGTAAGTGAATCAAATTCACGTTTAAGAATTGTGTTTCTATCCAAACCGAAAATGCAAAGCTGATAGAAAGTTCGACAATTAATTCTAGGTTGGAAATTGTCGCGATCGTCTGATAACGCTTTTTAGCGTAAGATCATATTGAATGATTCGAGGACTCTTGAAATGATCTCAATCGTAGGTTCGGGCCGCGTCGGAAGTACTCTCGCAATGATTTTGGTCCAAAGGAACATCGATGACATTACTCTAGTCGACGTTGTGCCGAAGCTACCAGAAGGAGAAGCACTTGACCTGAGCCACATGGCAGCAGAGCTTGGAGTTGATGTCAAGATAAAGGGTTCAAATGATTATTCTGCAATAAAGGGGTCCGATCTAGTAATAGTCACTGCGGGTCTCGCGAGAAAACCTGACATGACAAGGATGGATCTCTTAATCAAAAACACCGGAATTGCAAAAGCAGTTTCTACCGAAATTGCAAAATACGCTCCCGGTGCGAATCTCCTGTGGGTTGCAAACCCCCTTGACGTATTGGTCTACGTGGCTCTGAAGACCACGGGATTCAAGAAAAGCAAAGTCTTTGGAATGGGTGGGATGCTGGACCTTTCTCGGTTCAAGGAATTTCTTTCAGAAACTCTGCACGTCTCGCGATCTTCGATCAGCGCACTCGTCATAGGTGAGCACGGCGAAGCGATGACGCCTCTACCGAGCTACACTTCGGTCTACGGAATCCCAGTAAAGAACTTCCTTTCGGATCAACAGCTTGACGACGCGGTCGAGAAGACACGAAAGATAGCGGCCGAGGTAATTGCAAAGAAGGGCGCGACATTTTACGCACCAGCAAATGGAATAGCTAGAATGGTAGAAGCAATCCGATATGACAAAAAGGCACTCCTTCCGGTTTGTACGTATCTCGAGGGAGAATACGGCGTCTCCGGCGTCTGTATCGGAGTTCCGGCAATACTGGGCAAAGATGGCGTCGAGAAGATAGTCGAGCTCAAACTATCCGAGAAGGAAAGACAATCCTTCGACAAAGGCGTAGCTAACATTAGGGAAGCTATCGGTTCGATCCAGATCTAACCGTATCTGTGAGAGAGTCCCCTGCCCCATCTTGGGAACTTCCATTCAATGTTCGTGTAAGGGCATATAATCCTGCAAGCACCGCATTCTACGCAATTATCGTAAGAAACGACATTTTTCTTGTCTTCTTCCCACTTGTAAACGTCTGCAGGGCACAATATCATACATGGCTGTGGCGAACCGTTGATCTGAGCGCATTTCTTGCAGACATCCTGATCCAGTATCAGCAGGTGCGGCCTCTCATCCAGCTTGTACTTTGCAAGGTACAGTTTTTCCTCAACGGTTGCCTTTGGTTCCGTCGCTATTGGCTGAGAAGTCTGTGTTGCAGTACTCATGATTTCACACTCAAGTTGCCTTCCTGTACAATCCGTAGATATCTTTCAGGATACCGATTCTGCCCCGCCTGGAGTAAATCTCGTCCTTGATCTCTTTAAGATGTTCCTCTTTCGGCCTGCCGTCAACTTCGAAGAATTTGTAAAACACATCGTTCATCAGCTCTGGATAGAGAGTCAAAAACTGCCTGTTTGTTGCAATGTAGCGAGGCACCTGTCTGAACTTTTTCAGATCTTTCAGAACGAAGCAGCTTTCCAGATAGCCTCTGTAGTGTGCCAGCTGATTTGCAGAGTAATCATTGGCTTTCTTAGCTTCAACCGACGTTTGTCCAGCATACTTGCCCGAGATCATCGCAAAGTTAGTTCCCTCCCAGTTTAGGGCGTTAACGAGGCACGCAGCGTCGCCTGCAACCATAATTCCATCTGAGTAAAGCGGTGGAATTTTGTCGTACCCACCTTCAGGAATCATGTGTGCCGTGTATTCACGCAAAGCTGCACCTTCAATCAACGGTTTTATTGAGGGGTGAGATTTGAGCCATTCTAAAATCTCCTGAGGTCTGGTCTTGTTCGCGGCAAGATCACTCATTATTGCGCCCATTCCAAAAGAAATAGTATCTTTGTTGGTGTAGATGAAGCCCGCGTACTCTTCTTTGCGTCCGCCATAAATCATCATTGTGACTCCTTCATCTCCTCTGACGTTGAACCTGTCCTCAATCTTTTCTTTCGGGAGCGAATAAGTTTCCTTTACAGACAGAGCGATGTCTTCTGGCTTCCATTCTTCATGCAATCCAGCCCCTTTTGATACTAGGGAGTTTACTCCGTCACAAGCAATCACGACATCGGCCATCAAATCACCTCTGTCGGTAGAAACTCCGTTGATTTTTCCCTCCGAGTCTTTCAAGACTCCAGTGACTGTAGTGCGGGTCAGAAGAATTGCACCGCTCGCTTCTGCCTGCTGGGCGAACCACTTGTCAAATCGTGCGCGTAGAGCAGTGAAGGCGTTGAAGTCCTTCGCAAACTTTTGATTCCTGTGGCTGATCGACACGTGCGACTCCTTGGAAAGTAGCCAATACTGGTATTCAATGACTCTCCTCTCGATCGGAGCGCTCTTCCAAAATTCTGGAACAATCTGCGCGGTTGGTTTGGTGTACACGATACCTCCGAACATATTCTTGCTGCCGGCAAAATCGCCTCTTTCAATTATCGCCGTGGCTAGCCCCGCCTTGGCTGTCGTAATTGCGGCCGCAACACCTGCTGGTCCTGCTCCCACCACTAGTACATCGTACTTCTCTGTCAAATCATTCTCACGCATTCAGCTAGCTCTGGCTAACCCTCTTGTTTTGATCTCCTCAATCAGCGAAGGCACGATTTGGAAGAGATCGCCCACAATACCGAAATGCGCGACTCCGAATATCGGAGCGTCAGGATCCTTGTTAATCGCAACAATTGTGTCGGAATTTTCCATGCCTACAATGTGCTGGATCGCGCCTGATAGCCCCACGGCGAAGTACAGTCGCGCTCTTACAGTCAGACCCGTCTGACCGATCTGGTTTTCTTTCGGAATCCACCCAAGATAGACAACCGCCCTGGTTGCGCCCACCTGCCCGCCAAGAGCTCCGGCGAGATCCTCCACCAGCTTTAGGTTCTTGGGGCTGCCCAACCCCTTTCCAAACGCCACGACCACGTCTGCACCTTCGAGCTTCGCTCCCAAAGTTTCCATCGGCGTGAACGAGATTAACTTCTCTCTCACTGCATCTTCAATTAATTCAATGGATTCTCTGGCAAGCTCTCCAACTTTTCCGCTGACTTTTGGCGGCATTCGCATGACCCGTGTCCGCACACTTGCCATTGTTGGTTTGTTTTTAGGGCAAACGATCGTGGACAACTCCTTTCCACCAAAATCGGGCCTGGTCCCATTGAAACCACCTTTTTCATCAACATCCAATGAAGTGCAGTCAGCTATCAAACCTGTTTCAATGAGAGTCGCGAGCACTCCAGCAAGATCCCTGCCATTGTGTGTACCGCCCATTAGGATCACTTCCGGATGGTATTTGTTTGAGAGATTAGCAAACGCCTTTCCGTAGGTTTCGTTTCTGTAGTCCTTCAAAATAGGATGTTCTACGAGGTAAACTTTGTCCGCGCCATACTCGTAGGCATCTTTGGCAAGATTCTCAACGCCACTTCCGATTATGATACCGCACAGTTTTGTTCCGTAAATTTTTGCTAGTCGTTTACCTTCGCCCATTAATTCCCAAGCCACTCTCTGGGCTTGGCCGTACCTTTGCTCGATGTAGACCCAGACATCTCCGTGGTCGCCGATGATTTGAACATGATCTGCTTGAGGTTGATCAGGTGCTTGATTAGTTTGTTCCGATATTACGCCGCCTGATATTCTCTTTCCAAAGGCGCCGATCTGAACTAGTCTATCTACCAACCACTTCGCCGACTCTTTGGGATCGGTTGAAATCTTGATCTCGCCTTTTTTCTTCGGCGGAGGAACAACAACTTTCTTTACGTAAGTGGGAGAGCCACCTAGCCCAATTTGTTTTGGATCTGCATTCACGATATCCTTGTTCAATAAATTGATTTTCGCTTTCTTTGCCTTGATCAATCCCTCTATCGTGGACTGTCTCGGCTCATTTGCAGCTTCAGTTATCGTCATCGCGCACGGAATGGGAACTCGTACTTTTTCGACACCGTCGTCGACACGTCTCTCGGCCTCTACGAACCTAGCTTCAAGATCGACTTTCGAAATCTTTGAGGTGTAAGTCACAATCGGATAGCCCATTCTCACTGAGAGCCCAGGCCCGACCTGACCTGTTTCGCCGTCGATTGCAACCTTGCCAAAGAACAAAAGATCCATCTTGCCGCTGGTTTCCTCAATCTTCTGAACTCCCTTCCACAATGCGTAAGAAGTTGCAAGTGTGTCCGCTCCGCCGAACGCTCTGTCTGTGAGGAGGTATGCCTGATCGACCCCCATCGCGAGAGCTTCCCTCAGACTTTGCTCTGCCTGAGGCGGTCCCATTGATAGAACGCTCACCTTCGCGCCAAAAGTATCTCGAAATCGTAGCGCTTCTTCTATCGCGTTAAGATCGGTAGGATTTACCACAGCCGGCACTCCTTCCCGAATCAAGTTGTTGGTCTTTGGATCAATTCTCATGTCGTTTGTATCCGGCACCTGTTTGATGCAGACCAAGATATTCAGAGTCATCCGGAATATGGCTTCAGATCATTTGCTTACTTCTTGATATTAAAATTGATCTGGCAGGGCCTGTTTTTTGTTTTAATATGCACTGGTGAGGAGGATGTGTCATGCAGTCAGTGTCTGAAGTTCTGAAGGCAGTGAAGCTCGGCAAACTTTCACTGAAGCAGGCAGAGAACCTGCTGAGGCTGGATGCGATTGCAATTATCGATAATGTCGCACGGTTGGACTACAACAGATACTTGCGTCGTGGCGTGCCAGAAATAATTTACGCTCAGAGCAAGACCGCCAAACAACTTACCTTGATTGTTCGAGATTTGGCGAAGAGATACTATGTTAATCCATCTAGGCTGCCAATAATTATCAGCAAGGTTAGATCTGATCAGGTAGCCCCTCTTCAACGGATGTTAGAATCTCACGAACACAGGAAGAAATTAGCGATGAAGTACTACCCGAACGCCAACATGATAGCTGTCCTGGGAAAGAAGAATCCTAGTAAACAAAGTCATCGACAGGGAAGGATTGCACTTCTTGCAGCCGGAACTTCTGATATGTATGCCCTAAACGAATCTGAGATTGTGTTGAACCTTTTCGGATGTAGGACTTTGAGATTTAACGATGTCGGCGTTGCGGGACTTCATAGACTGATCGAACCCATGAAACAAGTCTCAGATTTTGATCCGGATGCGATAATAGTTGCTGCTGGAATGGAAGGTGCGTTGCCCTCGGTAATCGCGGGGCTTTCTAGCATACCCGTTATAGGACTCCCGACTTCGGTGGGTTATGGTTACGGCGGGAACGGCGAAGCTGCATTAATGAGCATGCTTCAGGCCTGTTCTCTTGGTATCAGCGTTGTCAACATTGACGCTGGAGTGGCAGCTGGAGTTGTAGCGTGGCTCATTTCAAAACGGAAAAAATGACTTTAGAGAATATTGACTGCTTTCCTGATTAATCTTGACAAGCCAAAATAACACTCCAGTTTCATTCGGTTGCCGTACTTGTCTTCAATAACAGCGGC
>DATLTL010000006.1:0-4199 GCA_035533635.1 Nitrososphaerales archaeon | reverse complement strand
TCGATGTGCACCAAGTTGGTCGCCAGAGTATCAATTAGATCAAAGCCAAATAACAACAAAATCACGGTGACCATTATTGACATTGAGCTTGACTTGAAGACTGAGCTGAAGAAGAACGTGAATCCCAGCGCAGCTACAAGGTAAAGGATAGTGAATGCAAAAGATTCGCCGAATTGGGTTGGAATGTTCAAACCGAAATATGCGATTCCATTTGCGATCGTGACTGTGGTGAAAACCCCGAATACGATTAGCGAGGCGATGAAAGCTGCGATCCACTTTCCTACATATATCGAAGACCTACGGATAGGGTTTCCAACCAAGAAGTACCCTGTCTTGTTCTGGAACTCGCCTGAAATTGCGTCTCCGCCAAAGAAAATCGCGCAGAAAACCACGAGTATAATTGCAGAGAATCCCCACCATGTAGCATAGAATCCTAAAGAATCGGTGGCTACATTCGAAATCCCGGTGTGCCAGACAACAAAAGTCAAGAGACCCGAGATGACTAGAGCTATGATTAGCAGAACAAGAAATCTTCGAGATCTGAAATAATTCAGCATCTCGTTTCTCGCAATGATTCCGACCTGTTGAACACTCGTCGGAAGCTTGTTTCCTTCCAGAGAGACTTCGTTACTTTCTTTGCTCATTTTATCTCACAGAGTATCCTTGATCAGATTAAGGTAGGTGTCTTCTAGCGCTGAAGAGGAAGCACGGAAGCTAAGCAATCCAATTTTCATAGTGGCAAGATCTGAAAGAAGGTGTTCCTGCCCCGGAGTTCCGCCAGAAAATCTGATTCTCAGATTCTTCGAGTCAATCCTTTCAACCGATACAACACTGGATATTGAGGAAATGTTCTTGATTGATAATGGGTCGTCCATAGATCTCGAAAAGCCCACTTCGACGACCGCACCACCATCACCAGAGAACTTTGTGGTGACATTCTCAAGCTTGTCATAGACCAGGAGTTTTCCATGGTCAATCATCGCGACTTCGTCACACACGTCGGAGACCTCTGGCAGAAGATGCGAGCTCATGAAGATCAGTCGGCTCTTCTGTTTAAGTGACTTTACAATGTCCCTTACTTCGGCCATGCCTCTCGGGTCGAGCCCCGTGGTTGGTTCGTCCAGAATAATAATGTCAGGTTCGGACAAGAGAGCCGCCGCTATATTGATTCTCTGCTTCATGCCCTTTGAAAATTTCCCAACCTTCTTGTCTTTCCACTCTTCCATCTTTACCTCGGAGATTGCCTCTTCAATGCGCTTCCCTTTCTCGGATTTCGGTACCCCTCTCAAGTCAGCAACCATGGAGAGGGCTTCATTAGGAGTGAAAGACGGATAAATTTCCGGACTCTCGATCAAATCACCGACGTGGGCGAGCGCTCTCCGCTTGTTCTCGTGGACCGAGATACCGTTGATGCAGGCCGATCCTTCAGTAGCCCTGATCATGTCTGTGAAAAGTTTCAGCGTGGTCGTCTTTCCAGCTCCATTCGGACCTAGAAAACCGACGCACTTTGCCCCTTCTATTTTCAAATTCAGATTCGCGAGCGCTGTAAAGGAGCCATATCGCTTAGTCAGATTAATCGCTTCGATGGAGGGGTTTGTCATAAAGAATCACTAATGTTCGACACATAGTCGAACAACGAAATGTCGGCGAAAGTGCGCATATAACTATATCTGATGCGATAAGACTCTGCAATTACCAACGGAAATCAGAACGATTAATAGTCGAGCAAGACGGTTACAATTTCCATCCAATTTGTCATCTGCAGTCGGTGGCTCTTCTGAGACCGGCCTTTACATCATCGTTTTCCTCGTTCTCATAATAATTCTCCGAATGAGACGGATCATCAACGGAACAAAAATTAGCGTTGCAAGAACGATTGGATTTTCCGTTTACTATCTGATATTTGGTGCGCTGATTCTTTCGGGTTCCTTCTTCCTGCCGATACCAATTGAATACTTTGCAGCTTATCCAATTCTTTTCGTGGTATCGTTTGCCCTTGCGTTTGAATTTGCACGACGAAGGGTCGTTTTTTGGAAGGCCGTCGATGGATCAATCTATTCAAAGGGAGGGGTACCGATCTACCTGATCTACATAACCGGACTGATAGCGAGGATTGCGATCGGTTACATTTACATCGGTCCAAACTTTCTATTCTCCATTCCAGCAACGACGCAGACGCTCAGTGGAGCCGCAATTTCTGCAACCATCGCAACTGATCTTCTTTTGATTGCCGGCATAGGATTGCTCTTCGGCCGAAACATGCGAATCCTGAGGAAATATCTTGCAATCAAAAGTGGAAGGGAAACAGTACAAGCTTCGTCGGATAATAGTGAAAGCGGCTCTTCAATGCCAGCCTGAGAGCTTCATGGCTGCCACGACTCTGTTCACGGCTAGTACCAAAGCTGCGCGCCTCTGGTCGACGCCTAGTTTCTCGGCTAAAGCGACAACCTCATTGAATGAATGTATCATCTTTTGTTCCAACCGCTCATTCACCTGCTCCTCAGACCAGTGGTCCCTGCTCAAGTTCTGAACCCATTCAAAATAAGAGACTAAAACACCACCTGAGTTTGCAAGAATATCTGGTATCAGCTTGATACCTGCATTTCCGAGAATCTTATCTCCAAAGGGCGTCGTAGGCCCGTTGGCGGCTTCGACAATCATTCTCGCACGAATTTTGTTCGCGTTCTTCTCTGTGATCTGATTTTCCATTGCTGCGGGAATTAGGACATCCGCTTCGAATTCAAGGAGTTCTTCATTTGAGATTTGTTCTACTCCAGAAATTCTGCTTATTGACCCGGATTTTGTTGCCGTATCTTCGAGAGAAGCAAAGGACTGCTCAAAGTACCCTTTCCGACCGGCCGGTTTCGCGCCGCCGAATACATCGCTGATGGCAACAACCCTCGCACCCATCTCCATCAACGTCTTGACAGTGTTCGAGCCGACGTTTCCAAAACCTTGAACGGCAACTGTGATATCCTTCACATCTTTATGGAGATATTTCTTAACCGCTTCCCGGACACAGATGGCTACTCCTCTTCCTGTCGCGGCACTCCTTCCTTCAGAACCGCCTAGCTCGATTGGTTTTCCAGTGACACAGGCAGGCACGTTGTGGCCATGCATTCGCGAATATTCGTTCATTATCCAAGCCATTGTCTGAGCATTCGTGTTAATGTCGGGAGCCGGAATGTCGATCTCTGGGCCGAGATCTCGTTCGAGCGTCGAAGCGTATTTTCTTGTTAAATGCTCCAAATCATCTTGACTGAGTTTGTAAGGGTCCACCGTGACCCCGCCCTTTGCCCCTCCAAACGGAATATCGATGACCGCAGTTTTCCACGTCATCCACATTGATAGTGCCTTGACCTCGTCAAGAGAGACGCTCGGGTGATATCTTAATCCACCCTTGTATGGACCGCGCGCGTTGTTGTGTTGCACTCGATATCCAGTAAACGTAGTAGCAACACCGTTGGTGAGTTTTATGGGCAAGGAAACCGTCACTTCCCTGCGAGGACTCTTTAGAATCTCGTAATATTGGGGATCAATTGAAACAACATCCATTATTGAGGCAAGTTGAGCAAGTGCGTTATCAAAGGAGCTTTCAGAAGGCAAGGCAAAGCAAAATGTAGATGATTTGCCTATTTAAGATTGGATTGAGCTGGTTGCATTCCCAAATCAAGAAATAGTCAAAAGATTCTTGGATAACAGGCACGCCGTTCCTTTTCAAGTATAGATTCTGAAACTCGAGTTGATTGAAATGCAGGAGCCAGGAAAATCAAAGTCAGGTAATAATGTAGTTCGGATTCTGATTTACCTTTTGCCGATCTTCGCTATTATCGCAGGTTATGGCATAATAATTGCAGTGTCCCATGAGACGTATCCTTTTACGATAGTGACAGGAACGAGCATGCAGCCAACAATAATGCCGGGGACTGTGGCGTTAATTGACAGGATCCCATTTGATCAACTCAAAACCGGAGAGGTGATAGTTTTTGTACCGCAGGTAGCCCTATATTTTCAGTGCGACAGCTCTCCCAGCAGTTCGCTCACCCAGGAAACTCAGGTTCCCTGCTACATCATTCACAGGATTGTTTCAATTACTACGAACGGCCAAGGGCAAAGGATAATCACAACGAAGGGCGACAATAATCCAACTTCTTTGCTGAACTATGACACGGGGATCAATTCCTCGATGTACATCGGAC
>DATLTL010000005.1:0-3884 GCA_035533635.1 Nitrososphaerales archaeon | reverse complement strand
CTTCTAGGATCCATAGGAAGGGGCGGCATAATGATCATCCTGATAATTCTGCTCCAAGGAATCTGGCTGCCGCTTCATGGATACAGCTATCAATCGACACCCTTCTGGGCTGGCGTGTACATGATTCCAATGATGGCTGGTTTCGTTGCGCTGGGTCCTCTGAGCGGCTGGCTATCTGACAGATTCGGAGCTAGGGGACTTGCAACCCTGGGAATGATAGTCACCGGGATTACATTCTTAGTACTATCGACATTCACTTACAATTTCAGCTACCTGCCTTTCGCTGTAGCACTGTTCGTTATGGGTGCAGGAATGGGCTTGTTTGCAGCGCCGAACACGGCATCGATAATGAATGCTGTACCTCCAGAGCACCGTGGTGCGGCATCCGGCATGACTGCGACAGTACAAAACGTCGGGCAGACTATCAGTCTGACAATATTCTTTACGATAATAATCACATCTCTGGCAGGAAGTTTGCCCGGAGTACTTAGTACTGCCGTGGTCTCGGCTGGCGCGCCTGCTCAGTTAGGGCAAGTCTTCGCCTCGATCCCACCAACGAGCGCTCTGTTTGCTGCATTTTTGGGATACAATCCAGTACAAAGCATTCTATCAAGCTTGGGATCTAATCCACAGTTGTCAGCTCTGATCAATTCACTCAGTGCCAACACGTTATCAATCTTGGAAGGAAAACATTGGTTTCCTTCCGTCATAGCTCCTCCCTTCATGTCCGCTCTGGCGCTCTCGTTCTACATTGCGGCGGCACTCTCTTTCGTGGCCGCAGTTGCCTCCGTACTTAGAGGAAGAGCATACATCCATGGAATGGAAACCGTGGAAAAGAAAAAATTAGCAGTAGAAGAAAGCGAACGTGCGGCGTAACATCTGAGTTAAATGAAAGAAGCTTTGGAAGCTGCAGGACTGATGAGGTTTGTTCCAACTAAACCTGGATTCAGCAACTCATTTCTCTAAAAAGAAAGCTAATATCTTGTTGAATTCGAATCTTTTCTCCACCCGAGTTTGGCTTTACTCAAACCTGTAGGTATGCTACGCCCGATGAGTAAGTCGAGAAAACACGCATTCAATGCGCAAAAAGAAATTACACGAATTTCTTCCTTCATCAAAAGTCAGATCGATGACTCTCATGCGAAAGGCGTTGTTGTCGGAATCAGCGGAGGTATCGACAGCGCAGTTATTGCCGCGCTTTGCCGGAAAGCCTTGGGATCAAGCAAGGTTCTGGGCGTATTCCTTTTCGAAGAGAGATCGCACAAGTCCCAGGATTTCTCTGACGCAAGACTCTTGGCAAAGAACCTAAGGATCAAATCATTGGATTTGTGCATAACTCCTGTGGTTGATTCGTTTTTGAAGTTGTTAAAATCGAACGACTGTAGGGTGTCTCGTCTTACCCTTGCAAATATCAAGGCGAGAACTCGCATGGTCCTTCTCTATGCCATTGCTAACCAGCGAAATCTGCTAGTTGCAGGAACCGGAGATCGTTCAGAAAATCTGCTTGGCTACTTTACCAAATATGGAGATGGTGGAGTGGACTTTCTTCCGATAGGACATCTTTACAAAACTGAAGTGCGAGCGCTGGGAACGTCATTGCGGATTCCATACAACATAGTAACAAAACCATCGAGTCCGAACCTGTGGCCCGGCCATAAAGCTACGCACGAACTCCCAGCCGACTATGACCTGCTGGATAGGATTTTGACGCTTATCTTCGATTCGAATGAGGGTCCAAAAGAAATCAGGGAGAAAATAGGTGCCCCAGAAGATCTAGTTCGAAGAGTCATCAAACTTAATACCGATAGTAAACACAAGAGGCAAACTCCCGCGTCAATCCTCTAGACCGAAGTGGTAGATCGTTGCAATCAATGGAGATTATTCCAGTAAGGGGTATACCCGAGGTCAAAATAGGAGATGACGTAGGCCGCTTGATATTGTCAGCTTGCAACAAGTCCGGACTACGAATAAAAAAAGGCGACATCGTTGTCGTTACGCACAAGATAGTGTCGAAAGCCGAAGGGCGAGTCCTCGATCTCTCAGACATAGTTCCAAGTAAGTTCGCAATAAGGGCAGCTCGACACATCCAGAAAGATCCGCGTCAGGTCGAGGCAATCCTTTCTGAAACGCGAAGACTCGTCAAGATGGTGAAGGGACTCATAATATCAGAAACTTCGCAAGGTTTTGTTTGCGCCAATGCCGGCGTGGATCAATCAAATGTGGAAGTGGGAAAGATTTTGCTTCTTCCAAAGCGGCCGGATGAATCTGCGCGGAGGATACGCGCTTCAATTCGACGAAGCAATAAGATAGATGTCGCGGTAATAATTTCAGACACGTTCGGTCGTCCGTGGCGTGAAGGGCAGGTCGACGTTGCAATCGGATTATCAGGCATCGATCCTTTTTCCGACTATCGTGGAAAGAAGGACCAGTACGGATATAATTTGAAGGCGAGTGTAATTTGCACAGCGGACGAACTCGCGTCAGCGGCGGAGCTCTGCATGAACAAATTAGACAGAGTCCCAGTCGCACTAATTCGAGGTTACTCTTATCATAGGGCAGAGGTCCCCGCAAGGGCTCTCGCAAGAAAGCCCGCTAGAGATTTGTTCAGGTAGCTGACTGTCCCGTTGAAGCGGGTTGGAATAATTTGCGGCGGTTCTGGTTCCTCAAAGTTTGCGACTGCATTTTCAAAGTATGCAGATTCTGAACTTGATTTGGGATTCATTGCGAACGTTGCTGATAATTACTGGTATCATGGTCTGTATGTCTGCCCTGATGTTGACATCATTACTCACGCGCTGGCAGAGAAGTTGGATACTTCGAAGGGCTGGGGAGTTGCCTCTGACACTCTAACTGGGAAAAAGGTTCTTTCTGAACTCTCACAGTCTTCCGAATGGTTCACGCTTGGGGATTCCGATGCTGCCTTGTGTTTGCGAAGAACGGAACTAATGAAGAAAGGCTGGTCTCTTTCAGCAATCACTGAATACCTTCGAAATTCGCTACAAATTAGGCACCCCATAATACCTGCCACCGACGACCCCGTGATGACCTTCATCAAAACTGCGGTCGGCTTGATGCATCTTCAGCAGTACTGGGTAAAATACAAAGCAGAGCCAGAGGCAACGGCAATAGAATACGTAGGATTGAAAAAAGCAAAACCAAATCCCTCTGCCATCTCGTACCTATCCAATTATACGATCATATGTCCGGCAAATCCAGTTACTAGTGTTATGCCTACGATTTCGATGAAACTAATAGAGAAAGCTCTGAAGAAATCACGAGTTGTAGCAATCAGCCCATTCGTTGGCGACAAGCCGTTCTCCGGTCCTGCCGCAAGAATGATATCTGCAATTGGGATTGAACCTAGTAGTTTTGGTGTAGCGAAGCTCTACTCCACGTTTCTCAAATTATTCTTAGTAGATACAAAGGAAGATTCAAAGTCAGTTACCAAGATCAAAGATCTAGGAATTGAATGCATCAGGACAAATACGACGATCAATGAAAATTCAAGACAGTCGGTTGCAATGGAAATAATGAGCTCGCTATGAACGGCGATTTTGCTGTAATACCAGTTCGCGAATTTGCGACCACCAAATTACGGCTGAAGGAAATACTTTCAAATGAAGATAGGGTCGCTCTAACTGCTGCACTTCTGAAGAGGGTCGTCAGAGCATTAGAGCAATCTCAAATTGAGCACGTGGTGGTCGTTGCATCTGATACTATCGAGGCGGCCTTGTGCCTGCACCGGATTCCCAAGGTCACGGTTATTTCGGAAAAAACGCATCATGGAGGTGTGAATGAAGCGATGCGAGTTGGAATAGATTTCTCGATCGGTAGAGAAGCAAAAACGATTACAATGTTGCCATCGGATTTGCCGCTCATTACGC
>DATLTL010000004.1:0-3837 GCA_035533635.1 Nitrososphaerales archaeon | reverse complement strand
GTCTTCCTAGACATGGATTCAGCACTTAGGGAGTATCCAGACATTGTAAAAAGATACTTTGGCACGATAATTCCGCCAAACGACAACAAGTTTGCTTCTCTAAACACCGCAGTTTGGAGTGGCGGCAGCTTCGTTCACATCCCAGCGGGTGTTAAGGTTGACGTTCCTCTGCAAGCTTACTTTAGGATCAATTCTCAGAACGTTGGTCAATTCGAGAGAACTCTCATTATTGTGGAACCGGGAGCAGAAGTTCACTACATCGAAGGTTGCACCGCTCCAGTTTACTCTTCAGAGTCGCTGCACTCGGCCGTAGTGGAAATTATTGCGAAAAAGGGAGCGAAAGTAAGGTACACTACGATCCAAAACTGGTCGAAGGACGTCTACAATCTCGTGACAAAGCGCGCCTATGCGTATGAAGACGCGACAGTGGAATGGGTGGATGGAAACCTCGGTAGCCGCCTGACAATGAAGTACCCAGCCATATACCTTGTGGGACCCAGAGCAAAGGGTGAAGTGTTGTCCATTGCGTACTCTGGAAAAGACCAACACCAGGATGCAGGTGCAAAGATTTACCACCTCGCGCCTTACACTACTTCGAGAATCACGAGCAAATCTGTCAGCAAAGATGGTGGCAGGACAACTTACCGTGGAATGCTTCACGTCGCAAAGGGTATGCAGGGTGTAAAATCTAGCGTAAGATGCGATGCGCTGCTTCTGGACGAGAAATCAAGAACTGACACTTATCCATACAACGAGATCGAGGAGTACACTGCAAACACGACGCATGAAGCTACCGTCGGCAAAATCAGCGAAGAAGCAATGTTCTACCTCATGAGCCGCGGATTGAGCGAATCAGATGCGCTGAACATGATTGTCATGGGGTTCCTGGAGCCATTCACGAAGGAACTACCTATGGAGTACGCCGTCGAGCTGAACAGGATGATTCAGCTTGAAATGGTTGGTTCTGTAGGTTAGTAGTTCAGACTCGCTGGCACCAATTGCCGGCTCATTTTAAGACAGAGCGTCGCAGTTCAAGGAACTGAATGGTTGAATTTACACAATGGTGCAAGAGGCAACAAGCGTGGAGGAAACTTTCGTCGAAAAGCTCTCTGCATCATTCAACGAGCCGTCTTGGATGCGCCAGTATCGGCTGGAAGCGCTGAGACAATTTAAACTGCTTCCCGAAGAACAGTCAAACCTGTACACCAAATACGGGGTAGAAATGAAAATTGACTTTGACGAGCTAGCAAAATCCGAAAAAATCGCTGCTCACCCTAACGCCCTTCCAATAGCCGAGATTGCATCTGGAATCGAATCCGGGCAGTATTACGTAAGCACTCAAACGGAGACGATAGCTTCCAAGAACGTAAAATCGCTGGATTCAAAAGGTGTCGTCTTTTGCGATTATCACGAGGCGCTTGAAAAACACGAGAAGATCTTGCGAAATATTTTCTCGGACAAGGCGATCAAGCCATCAGAGGACAAGTATGCAGCACTTAATTCTGCGCTATTTTCACACGCATGGCTACTTTACGTCCCAAAACACGTGCGAATCGAAGACCCTCTAAGAATTCGCTTTTACCTCAATTCGTCAAGACCGTATTTTGCTCAGACGTGGATCTATGCGGAAGAGGACTCTGAAGTTTCACTGCTTACAGAAAACTACGGAGCCGATATCGCAGGACTAGCGAGCGAGGTGGTGGAAGCTTATCTGCAGGATAGCTCCAATGTGAGTTATTCCAATATTCAAGACTATTCTCAAAAGACGACTGTAATTTCTAACAGCAAAGCACTTTGCTCAAAGGACGCACAGATTCACTGGACGCTCGGGTACTTTGGAGGAAAACTTCACCGATCAAGATCCGAAAGTATATTCTTGAAGGACGGCGCTGGAGCCGAGGATGTTGAAGTGGTGTTCGGTGACAACGATCAAAAGTTCGACCTTGTTTCAGATCTTTCGCATGTTGGAAAAAATACGAAGGGCAGGATACTTTCGAACAGCGTATTGACCGACAAGGCGCAGTCAGTATTCAAGGGAATGATTAGGATCGGCAAGGAAGCAAAGAACTCGAACGCGTATCTCGCTGGGCACGCGATTCTCTTGAGCGAAGATGCAAAATCTGACGCGATACCGGGCCTTGAGATTCTGACAAACGATGTCAAGGCAACACACTCCGCGTCTGTTTCGCAGATCGATGACGAGCAGATATTCTACATAATGTCGCGCGGCTTATCCGAGAGCGAGGCTAAGAAGTTCATAATCCTAGGTTTTTTGGAACCTGCAATATCTAGAATCAAATCAGAAGATCTCAGGGACACCATGCGCGACTTGATCGAAGCAAAGTGGTACAAGCAGACGGGTATCCTGAGGCGAAAAAAGAAGGAGGTTCTGTTCGAGGAAGATGCACAAGCACAGCAGCAACCCAGGGACATCTTCGAGGGTCACTACAAGTATCGTTAGATAGACGCAGTTTTTTGCTAGTTATAAAAAGCAAAAATACCGCGTTGAGCTCAATTAACCCGATCATCGGAAGAGAAAGTGATAGTATGCTTGAAGTCGAAAAGACCCGAACTATTGATGTTGCGAGAATTCGGGAAGATTTTCCAGTCCTGAAAAGGCTAGTCCACGGCAAGCATCTAGTTTACCTCGACAACGCTGCAACGACTCAGAAACCGAAACAGGTAATCGAAACCATCTCGGACTACTATGAGAATCACAATTCAAACATTCATAGGTCTGTTCACCAACTTGCGGAAGAAGCGACTGAATCTTTCGAAGCTACCCGTGACAAGATGAAAGCTTTTGTTAACACCAAATCCAGAGAGGAGGTGGTTTTTACAAAAAATGCGACGGAGGCCTTGAACGTTGCAGCTCGCTGCACATTTGAAAGATACGTAAAGCCAGGAGACAAGATCGTGGTCACGGAAATGGAACACCACAGCAATTTTGTACCGTGGCAGCAACTCGCAAAGAAAAACGCGGCTAAATTGGAGATTGTAAATGTCACTGATGAGGGAGAGATCGACGAAGCTGATCTGGAAGCGAAATTGAAAGACGCGCGAATCTTTGCGTTCACCCAGATGTCAAATGTTTTGGGAACGATAAATGACGCAAAGCGACTAACAAAGCTCGCGCACAATCACGGGAGTCTGGTCGTTGTTGATGGTGCCCAATCTGTTCCACACATACCGGTCGACGTTCAAGACATGGATTGCGACTTTTTAGCTCTCTCGGCGCACAAAATGCTGGGGCCTACCGGCGTCGGATGCTTGTATGGGAAGAGGAAATTGCTGGAGGAGATTCCACCTTTTCTTCTCGGCGGCGACATGATAAGGCAAGTCCACAGGGAAGAAACCGAGTGGAACGAGCTTCCCTGGAAGTTCGAAGCAGGAACATCGAACATCGCCGATGTCATTGGCTTCGGCGCAGCGCTGGATTATCTGCAGAATCTGGGAATGGAAACCGTTTGGGATCATGAGCGCAGAATCTGCAAAGCTGCACTCGAAGAAATGTCGAAGATAAAGGGAATCAAGATCTACGGACCAATGGACGAGGATCGTCGGGGCGCTGTGATTTCCTTTAATCTTAGCAAGATTCATGCTCACGACGTAGCTTCGATCTTGGATTCAGAAGGCGTCGCAATCAGATCGGGTCATCACTGCGCCCAAGTGATGATGGAAAAACTGGGTGTCCCAGCAACTTCAAGAGCCAGTTTCTACTTGTACAATGATTATGATGATCTTGAAGCACTCTGCAGAGCGCTGGCAAAGGTGGAGGAGGTTCTGACATAGTACAATGAGCTCAGACATGTACAAGGAAATTATCCTTGATTACTA
>DATLTL010000003.1:0-9967 GCA_035533635.1 Nitrososphaerales archaeon | reverse complement strand
CGCGAAAAAATTCTCTTTGAAACCCATTCCAACGATACGTTTGACATCCTCTTCTGTCAAGAGCATCTCTGTCTCATAGCAACAAGCAACGCAAGAATGGCTCTTGCAAACGTTTTTCACAGGCACGCGAGCTTCAGCAGAACTATATGATGAGAAGTGAATCTAAACTTAACCGTTCCTAGAGCGACAGAGGTATCACTCAATTGCGCTTGAAAAACGCAAAATAGTCGTCGGATAAGGCAATCAAAGTCAATAAGTGAGAGAAATTGCTCAATTTGAATAGATAGTGCCTTATATCAGGCGTGAATCTTGTTTCCTGTGTCAAGTAATTCAGTAAATCCATCCGTTGTTTGTACAAAACATAGTATCAGGTTACGTAGCGATGAGCACGGAAACCTTCGTTGCCCCGTCTGCGAAAATATCAGCAATCAAAAATCATTTCGCAAGGGCGGCCGACGCTAAAAGCGAGCCTGTGGGAGTTCCGGGTCGTCATGAGCGCCATCCAAGGCAAATCGGGAGATCTGAAAAAATCTGAAAGATTTGCTGATCGTTGCCCTAGATGTGGAAAGGGTCCGATGGTCATGGATGCCGCTGTCGGGGAATTATTCTGCAGCAACTGCGGTTATGTAATCAAGGAAAAGTTAGCAGAAACCGGCCCAGAGTGGCGTGCGTTTTCACCCGAAGAGAAGAATAACCGTTCCCATACGGGATCTCCCTCGAGCCTTGCCATGCACGACATGGGTCTCGCGACCATGATAGGTGGTGAGGATAGAGATGCTTCGGGCAAATCATTACCGGCCTCAATGAAGAGTACCATCGAGAGACTGCGTACTTGGGACGGGAGGAGCCAAGTTCATGCCTCGATAGATCGCAACAGGAGACAAGCCTTCAGTGAACTCGATCGTCTGGCTGATAAATTGAATGTAAATGATGCAGTCATCGAAAAATCTGCCTACATATACAGGAAGGCACTCGATCTCGGGCTGGTACGCGGAAGATCTATTTCCGCACTAATCGCCGCTTCGCTGTATGCCGCGTGTAGAGACACGGAAACTCCGCGAACCTTGAAAGACATTTCATTAATTAGCAACATCAAGAAAAAAGAAATTGCGCGATGCTACAGACTTCTGTTCAGAGAACTTGATCTCAGAATGCCAGTTGTCGATCCAATCAAGTGTATTGCCAGAATAGCAAGCAAGACAGGGTTGCAAGAAAAAACGAAACGCAAAGCTATGGAAATTCTAAGACGCGCTGAAGAGACGCGTACGTCCGCTGGAAAGGACCCGATGGGACTTGCAGCCGCAGCGCTGTATGTAGCCTGCGTGATGGAGAACGAGAACAAGACTCAGAAGGATGTCGCCGAAGCAGCAAGCGTCACAGAAGTCACTATCAGGAACAGGTACAAAGGACTAAAAGCTACACTCAACCTATAGCAGACTTAATTGGCTCAATCATGCTTGCATGTAATTTCATTCGCAGGTAAGCTATGGGCTCACCTATAGTACGAAACTGCTACCTTTTCTATTGGCTTGCCGTCTCTGGAAGTTTTTACCTTGTGCACGGCATCTTCAAAGTGCTTCATCGTCACAATAGCTTCAACCGAGTGCTTCTTCGCATCCTCAGGCTTGGGGTAGGCGGCGATGTACTCCTGTAGGACTAGCGATACCGCAGTGTTGACCACCGAAGTAAGGTCCGCTCCGCTGAATCCTTCCGTCAAGGTCACGATTCGATCGAGATCCAGACCTGCTACAATCGGCTTGCGTTTCATTTGTATCTCTAGAATCTCTCTTCTCGCAGCCTTGTCCGGTTGCGGAATGAAAAGAAGCTTGTCGAACCGCCCGGCTCTAAGGAGCGCAGGATCCACCATGTCGATTCTGTTCGTGGCCGCAAGTATAACTACACCTGAGAGCGTTTGTATGCCGTCCATCTCCGTGAGTAGTTGGCTTACCACCCTCTCCGTAACCATGCTGTCTCCGCCGATTCCTCGGATAGGAGCTAGAGCGTCAATTTCATCGAAGAAGATAACACATGGGGATGACTGTCTTGCCCGTCTGAATACCTCTCTGATTCCCCTCTCGGATTCGCCAACCCATTTGGAGAGAAGCTCCGGCCCCCGAATGCTGATGAAATTTGCTTCACTTTCAGTAGCAACAGATTTAGCAATCATTGTCTTTCCGGTTCCCGAAGGGCCAAAGAGGAGAATCCCTTTTGGCATGCTGTAACCAATGGAGTTGTACAAGTCAGGGTACTTCATCGGCCATTCCACCGCTTCTTGTAGCTCTCTTTTGACTTCGGACAAACCACCTATATCGGTCCATCGAACATCCGGAGTGTCAATGTAGACCTCTCTCAACGCGGAAGGCATGATATCTTTTAGCGCAAACTGAAAGTCCTCGCCCTTGACCTGAAGCTGGTTTAGGAATTCCGGCGTGAGTTTGTCTTCTTCGAGCTTCAATTCAGGGAGAACTCGCCTCAGTGTTTTCATCGCAGCCTCTTTGCAAAGGCCTTCCAGATCAGCTCCCACGAAGCCGTGCGTAACCGATGAAAGTTTTTCGAGATCTACATCCTCAGTCAGCGGCATGTGTCTGGTGTGGATTTGTAGAATCTCAAATCTTCCTTTTTTGGTAGGAACTTTTATCTCGATTTCCCGGTCGAATCTTCCAGGCCTTCTTAGGGCAGGATCAATAGCATTTGGGCGATTTGTCGCGGCAATTACGATTACCTTCCCTCGAGCTTCCAGTCCGTCCATAAGCGCGAGAAGTTGAGAGACGACTCTTCTCTCTACTTCTCCAGTCACTTCTTCTCTTTTTGGAGCAATGCTATCAATTTCGTCAATGAAAACGATCGTCGGAGCTTTTTCTCTAGCCTCCTTGAAAATCTCTCTCACTCGCGCTTCACTTTCTCCATAGAACTTGCTCATTACTTCTGGCCCTGAGATGCTGATGAAGTGAGCATTGCTCTCATTTGCCACCGCCTTTGCGAGCAACGTCTTCCCGGTTCCCGGGGTACCATAGAGTAACACGCCCTTCGGAGCTTCAACGCCTAATTTTTCGAAAATTTCTGGGTGTCTTAGAGGAAGCTCGATCATTTCCCTTACTTTTTGTATCTCGTCTTTCATGCCTCCAATGTCTTCGTACGCAACTTGGGGGACTCCCCTTAATCCCTCACCCTTTTCGGAGATTGTAATTATAGTTCTCTGAGTGATTATAACCGCTTCCGCAGGTGGGCTGATGCCTTGTACTTGGAATGTCAGACGTCCACCAAAGTACGGAATCATAATGTTGTCACCTTTTGTAACTGGAACGCTTTCAAGTGCGTCTGCTAGATATCTTTCGTCAATCGGAGGAATCGCTTCCAGAGGCGCTACCACAATCTTTTCTGCCGGAGGAGCTTTGATCTTTCGTATTGTAACGGAATCGCCGATTGCGACTCCAGAATTATTTCGAGTCAGTCCGTCAATCCTAAGCAGTTTTTTTCCTTCATCTGACGGATACAACGGAAGGCATTTCCCCACAGTTCCGCGCTTTCCCTTTATCTCGACAACATCGCCGGTCGAAGCATCAAGTGAATCCATCGCGTCATAATCCAAACGAACGACCCCTCTGCCCACGTCGCGAGTGTAGGCTTCTAGAACCTTCAAAGTAATTCCTTGATGACTCAACTCAAACAGGATTCCGGTGTCTATTATGGTCCTCCCTAGTATTACTGTCTTTCACATGATTAGAAGGGTGTGTCCTCATGAGTCAGAACAGCCATGAGAGGAATTATCGTCAATTCTCATTTCGTTTTCGAAGTGGGCTCCGAAAGAGACGTTGTATCAGCGACGGCCTTTCAGATGTTTTATAGAATTGCAGCAATGTGCTCAGCATAAACCGGGCAGTTGCTGACAAGATAGCTAGCGCTAAAAAGACAAAACGTCTGGATCCAGAATTAGTGTATCAAGCATCCCGATGGCGAAAGAGTCGATTGATAAACTGCCCTGAAATTAGGGCATGTTTCTCAAAAGCTTCTTTTGTTTTCTCTGTGCTTTGGCAGGCATTCCAAACAGTATACCGGCCTTCCCTGCGTTGGTTCGAATGGAACCTGCGTCTTTTTTCCACAGTCCGCGCACACTGCATCGTGCATAACCCTTGGAGGTCTGTCGAAGTTGCTGCCTCCTGCTCCGGAGTCCCGTTTTCTATCCCTGAAATTTCCACGATAACTCAAGTTTTTCTCAGAAGTCCTTTCCAGTGTCCATTTCCTATCATAGGTAGACTACTTAACTTTTACACCCAGGCTAAATTCATCATTAAAAGCCTGAAATTTCGACTAATACGTCATCGAAAGGATATTTTTCCTCGGGAAGTCAACTATTAGATCTGAATCAGAGGCGCCCAGAGTCATCCAGCCCACCTGCGACTGGTAAATAATATTGCAGGCGAGTTAGTGACTGAAAGTAGACATCTTCTACTTCTTTTTGCTCTTCGATTTCTTCTTAGTTGGCAATTTGATTTGCGATCATTATGAACGGAAGACTCACTTAAGTAAGTTGCGGTCATAGCTCAAATTCATCCCTAGAAAATGAGCAGAAGGAATGCAGGCATTACAAATTCCTTCCGTTCCTTTACGATCTTTCGTTTCTATTTTCTTTCGATCTAAAAAAAAGAACTGATTCATCGACGAATGGTCGCGATTATCATTCCGTTAGCCTTGTCTCTAATATTAATCTGTTGAGGATGGATTGCAAAAATAACATAATTGAGACAATTAAATGATAATGAATCTGCTGTTGATTCAGAAGCACTCGAACCTCCTGCTATCATCAAAGCGCTCATTGCCTTCTTGCTCTTAGGAACTCCCTCCTTCGAAAGAAACTTTGCGACGTCTGGATTGTTGTAAAACTTTGTCCTTAGCTCGATGTTTTCTTCTCTTGTTGACATGATTTGGTAACTGGGATCTCATAGAGCGTTGGTGTGATATAAGTATAGCAAACGCCATAACTTCGACCAAAATTGTTGCTTGAGGGGCGCCATAAGACCTTGATATCGTCATAGCTTCGAAAAGAGGAGCTCGCGCGAGCGATCAATTTTTTGTCCCAGACAGGCAATCGGCACTCATATTAGATTGGCAATCATTATCTTCTGATAGAAGTTCAATCTGTATGGATAAGAAGGAACAATAAAGGATCTTTCGCTTGTCACTCAAAATTGGAAACACCTTTGTCCTTTCAAAAGGTCCTGAGGTTCAGTTCACCGCTCAAGGATACCAGGGAGGCTCTATCGGAATCCGCGGTCGCGTAAGATCAGGAGAGAATGTCAGGCTAGCTGAAACGCAGCTCTATCATCTCAGGGATGGAAGCATTCAAGACATAGAGATTCAGACAGACGACGGCAAATTTCTAACCGGATCATACAAAATAAACGAACTAAATTGGAAAAAGGAAAGGCAGGACAATGGAGATTACGAGCTTGTCTTCAACATTGGACTACAAAAAAACACGCTCTAGTGACGAGACCCTTCAATTACGGGATTACAGCTTCACGGCATTCTTTTGCGCAAGATCTCGATCTGTCTTACCACTCTAGCTATTTTCTTCTCCGGATCCTCAACGTTTGAATCTCCTCGGGTTGCACTGAACGTTTCGAGATCATCATTGAGAAGATCAAAAGCGTCCACTTTTTTCGCAAGCTCTTCAGCGAGTTGCCAACTATTCATTCGCGAAACCGTGATTGAGTAGGTTAGAAAATAAGACTCATCTGAAACTCTTGGAGACGATTCAGCGGGAGAAATCATACACAGTCTAACCAGACGAGCAACGCGCATTCACTTTCTGAGTTGTTCATCGATCGTGCAGAGAACGCATGTTCCCTCGTCAGATCGGAGCTTCTGAACTATAGCTGTTTTCTGACCAAAAGAGAGGCTGGTCCAATGTTGCCACTGTGCGTGGTCAGCATTAAACTCGTAGTACTCATGCCCCCTTTCTCTAGGTACTCCATGTTTGCCCACGTTGTCACAAGCAATCATCATGTTACCGTGAAGTGATAGAATGATGGGCAATTGTTAGATTCCCCACTTCAACCAAAAGGTTACCGAATGTACTTTCTCAGTCAAATTGTCGATTAACAGAAGAGTATCGCTAAGATGTTTTATTACCATATGATTAACTGAATCTGTCATATTCATTACGTACTATATACATCTATGTAGATAGAAATTTGATCTATTACACAGAAGCTAAATCGTTCTAATTCTATCTTCATTGACCCGTCGCAAAGGCCTATCTATTCTGGCGGCGGAGACATCAATGGTCACAGACAATGCCCATGCTCGTAATATGTAAGAATCGCAAGTGTGGTTTCCGCCACCCTTCCGAACTCCAGATGGACAAGAAATCCTTCAGAGTAGCAATGATTCAGAATAGTCCTGAAAAGTGCCCAAAGTGCGAAAAATACTCACTATACAACAAGGAAGATTATTTCTTCAGCTCATAGCGATTTAGGATGCTCGCAGTATGTCATCTAACTCTTGAAGTCCCTATGCACAGTTACTCGATTACTAAACCCAGAACTACCAAGACAAAGCCTAGAGCAACAGTCGCAGCTTCGGTACTTACCGGAACTCCGAGGTGTTGAACTCCAATACCTCCTGCAATGATTATGAACATTCCCAATAGAAAAATCGGGTATTTCATTTCTCTCCGTGCTAAATGTCTACTGTGGCTATGACTCATTCTACAACAGCCCTAAAAATTAAAGAGTATACGGTCGATCGGCAATCCAGCGGTCAACCCTCTGAGGTATAGATCGGTGAAGAAGATTGTCAACAAGCTAATCCAGGCAAGCGCTTCGTGGCGGGAATTCCACCAACTCTGGATGCGCCAGACAGAGTTCCTCGCTCCTCCCGCGCGAGCACAGGAGTAACAGTCGATATTCCCCCCGATTATATGCCGAAATGCGTGGCAAGATAGAGTCCAGGCAGTTAGAGTGAGAGCGTTCGCAAGGATTACCAAACTTCCGATCCTAAGTGAATTTGCGTAAGTGAGTGATACATAGAAATCATAGTAAAAGAATGGCAAAAGCAAAATTCCAGCATACAGCAAATATCTGTGAAGATTCTCAAATTGGAATACCGCATTCTTCTCTCCCGTGTACCTGCGCGTCGCAGCGTCTTCGCGCTCAGTATTTTCGCAGGCAAGCGGGTGATGGAACAGGTGTCTGTGGTAGTCTTTTCTGTAAGCGTAGCAAGTTAATCTGAATAATCCTGGAATGGGCACGATGAGGACGGTTGGACTATAGAACGGATCAATGTAACCATTTATTGGACTAACTGGATAAGCAATGAGAGCCCAGCTTCCGAGGGCAATTATTATGATGAATGTCCATAGTCGCCAGTTTGACTCTATGAACTCATATGGAAAGAAGTACTTAGCGACAGATTTCTGCAAGTTTCGGTGAATCCCTGTCGAAAAAACTTCGACAATTTGATTATTATGCATTGTCCCGAACTAATGCATTACAAAGCATTTCCGAATACACATGCATCTAGTTTTTATGATAACGAGCAATTAAGAAATACCTCAGTAGCATTTCTTCAGCGTCTCATCGGATTTGATCGAATTAAGGTGCGCTGATTGCGGGTGCTTTTCTACTGATTGCAAGGCATGTAAGTCGATGAGCGACTGTCTACATTGCACTAAAATGCAATGCTGTTGTTGGGACATGTTCGAAGAAACAAAAAGAGACGGTCTTGTTGATTAATGAGAAACTTGATTTCAAAAACTTGGTTTGAATCTTCTAAGAGTTAAAGAATTCGTCACAACGGTGACGGAGGACATTGCCATGGCCAACCCAGCAAAGATTGGGTTTAGTAGCACTCCGAAAATCAGATAGAGTAAACCGGCGGCGATCGGAATCAATCCTATGTTGTAAATGAATGCCCAGAAAAGATTCTGTTTGATCTTGCTCATAGTTTTTCTAGACAGTTGAATCCCAGCAACAACATCTCGGAGATCGTCCTTCATTAATATTAGACCTCCAGTCTCAATCGCGATGTCTGAACCCGAACCGATAGCGATTCCCACATCAGCCTGCGCAAGCGCTGGAGCATCATTTATCCCATCACCAACCATGGCTACTTTTCTCCCTTCAGCTTGTAATTTCTTTATCACTTCGTACTTTTCCGTGGGTACGACTTCAGCAATGCATTTGTCAATTCCGACTTCCTTTGCGATGGCAAGAGCAGTGTCCTTGTTATCACCTGTAAGCATTATGACGCTCAATTTCATCTTATGAAGACCCGCGATCGCCTCACGAGCATGTTCCTTTAGAGTGTCTGAGACAGCCACGAATCCCACAATTTTCTTGTCAACTGAAAGAATCATTACCGTCTTCCCCTCTCGTTGTAAATCATGCAGTTTTGTTAGAACTGCTTTTTCATCTGACCCTTGCATAGTCCTTTCATTACCGAACAGAAGGTCGTGCCCTGAATAGGTTGAGTGTACTCCTGTGCCGGGTATTGACTCAAAAGACCCTGGATCTGGAATCTCTTCTCCGGGGAATACATCGTGTGCCTTCTTCATGATTGCAGACGCTAGTGGGTGTTCTGACCGCCTTTCAACAATTGCTGCATATCTCAGTATCTCTGAATCTGAAATTTCGGTGGGGTCAAGGTTTATGATATCTGTAACGGATGGCTCTCCTCTGGTCAGTGTGCCAGTCTTGTCGAAAACTATAGTGTCGATTTTCTGAGTCCGTTCAAGATACTCACCTCCCTTGATCAAAATCCCATTCTCGGCTCCTTTTCCAGCACCAACTGCAATCGCCGCTGGTGTAGCTAGTCCCAAAGCGCACGGACATGCGATTATCAGTACAGCTACAGCGGTGGTGAAACCAAAACTTATCGGTTGGTGCCCTACAAGAGTCCAAGCCACGAATGATATCAGAGCGACTGAAACAACAATTGGAACAAAATACTTTGAGATTGTATCGACGAGTCTTTCTATTGGTGCCTTTGAAGTCTGCGCTTCTTGAACAACTTTTACTATTTTCGCTAATGTGGTGTCAGCTCCAACCTTGGTGGCTCTTACTTTAAGAGCTCCATGAACGTTGATTGTTCCTCCAATAACCACACAGCCCACCGTTTTCTGAACCGGGATGCTTTCGCCAGTTACGAGTTTTTCGTCAACCGATGAGTCACCCTCTACCACTATTCCGTCTGTCGCCAACTTTTCACCCGGCCTGACAAGAAAAATATTTCCCACGACGACCTGCTCTACCGGAATCTCTATTTCTTTACCTTCGAGAATGACCGTTGCTGTCCTCGGCTGCAATTCTCCGAGTTTTCTTATAGCTTCTGTGGCCCGTCCTCTTACGGTGTGTTCAAGCAATCTACCAATTAAAATCAGTGCTATGACCATAGCCGAAGTGTCAAAGTACAAACCACCGTACGGAAATTGTTTTGGAAACAGTACGTACACGAAACTGTAGAAAAAAGCCGCTGACGTTCCAACAGCAATTAACACATCCATGTTGGAAGAGCGCATCTTGATCGCATCGTATGTGCCTCTGTAGAACCGCCAACCCGCGATGAATTGAACAGGAGTTGCAAGTATCAGGAGAAACAAACCTATGGGGATGGGCAGAGGTACAGACACGTACGACAGGAATAGGATTGGAATTCCGAGAACCAAACTGAGGGTTAGACTGAGTTTGATGTTACGCAGCTCTACTTCTGGTCTTGTAAATTCAAGCAGGCATGACTCGCTGCAAAAGTAGTAGATTGCTCCCCTCACAGTTGCGTGGAGGGCGTCCCCTGACTCCTCGACGAACATTCCGCAAACTGGATCCGTTGGTATGACGAAGCGCTTCCTCAGTTACACATGGCACGTGATGCGGTTAAACGATTGCTCTTACAAACGTTAAGACACAATATGAGCATTTATTCGATTGATCTTCTGGCCGTATTTTTCTAGATACGATTTCCTGCATAT
>DATLTL010000002.1:0-3313 GCA_035533635.1 Nitrososphaerales archaeon | reverse complement strand
GCTGTTACGTCCGTGGGAAATGCAGTTGATGAGATTGCTGGGTTCGTGAATGCTGTCTGTGGCTGGTCGAATGGAGATGGCGCTTCTGTTATTGAGGTGGCTGATGCTACTGGAGCTATTACTATTGGCTCTTGAATAGGGATCTCTTTGTGAACTGGTACCACTGTAGGCACAGTGTGGATGGGTTCGATCATGACTGGAGTTGATTCTACCCGCAGGGTTCCAGTTGATTTTGCTGAACGAGAAAATAACCCCTTGAATGAGGCCGTCCAGATGAGTGCCGTGCCGAGAGCTATTCCGGCTGGGAGCAGAAGTGATTCTAGTCCCATTTTTTCTACCTGTGCCTCAATTCGACTACTTGCCTCATCTGGGTCGATGTCAATATACATTGACTACAAACGCCGATTCTATTCTCAAATTAAAGCGTCACTACGCTGGTCTATTCTGTCATATTCGAAAGTCTGACCAATTTAGGCAATCAAATCTCTCATTGCAGACGCGCTTCTCACAAAAATTGACCCAGCAGAAATAAGAAGGGACCTCGTCCCATGCAATTATCCAAGGCTTCCTCAGCACAGATCAGAATCGAATATGCTGAACAAATTCTCTCCCAGATACAAATTCGAAGTACTTGCGGTGGTTGCGATCGCGAGAATAGTATATTCTTTGAACTGGTACACGTTGTCACCGGGATTGTCGCAAGTAGGTACTGCGTTCAACGCGAGTGTACAAAGCTTGGGGATTCTTGAGAGCTCATTCCTAGCGGGAGCAGGTTTGTTTCAATTACCTGCTGCATATGCTGCAGCAAGGTGGAATGCAAAACTTTTGATAATTTCGGGCCTCTCTCTAATTGCGCTCACAAACGGACTCGCGTCATTCGCGCCTAGTCTCGTCATTCTAACCATTCTCAGGTTTTTCTTGGGAGTTGGTGCGGCAATGTTCTTTTCACCCGCAATAGTTGTTGTAGCCCCTTTGTTTAGGAATGAAAAGCAGGGTTTGGCATTAGGCGTTTACAGCTCCGCGTTTAACATAGGTGGGGCGATTGCGCTACTTGGCTGGGCCTACATAATAGAAATTTACACTTGGCGGATTGGGTTGCTAATCGGCGCTGCTCTCGCAGTTCCAGTCACAGCAATGCTAATCGTCATGATCAAGCATTCTGAAAGGGATTTTGGACAAGTGTCAGCAGACCCTGGAAAAGCGGTCTTCAACGTCCTCAAAAGCAGACAAATTTGGTACATGGGCGTTGGAATTATAGGATTGTGGTCCGCTTCGTATGTTATTTCTCAGTTTCTTCCATACTTTGAAACGACTGTGAACCTGATGAATCCAGCTCCAGCTGGTTTTCTTGCCTCTCTGATACTGGTCGTGCCGATTCCGGGATCAATTCTTGGGGGTTGGCTGTCGGACAAATTAAGGAACAGAAAGGCGTTCCTTCTGTATCCGACTATCGCATTTGGTTTTGGAACTGCACTAATTGGCTTTGCAAAATTCGATGAGACATTGGTTGTGCTTTCAATGCTTGGTCTACTGCAATCATTCAGTTTCGTTTCTATGTACGCTGCGCCCTTTCAGATGGATGAAATCAAAGTTAATGAAAAAGCAATTTCTATTTCGTTAATGAATTCTGTCCAGATACTTGGTGCTTTCATCCTTCCGATACTATTCGCTAGCGTAGCTTTGAATTCGGGTTACGAGTACGCATGGATTATTGCTGGAGCTTTCACTCTCGGATTTGTGCCATTTCTAGTATTTGTGAGAGAGCCATTCAAGAAAAGGGAGCATGCGGAAATTCAAGATGTATGAGTTGGTGACTAGGTCTTATTCTCCAATCTGCCAACCTGCGACGAATAGTATAACAATGGAAACCAGTTTTCATAAGTACAGGTTCAATTAATGAGTGATATTGCGAAATCCCCAGCTGCAAGATTAAGAGATCTGATATCCAGTAGCAAAACATTCGCGGTTCCGGGGATTTTCAGCCCATCCGTAGCTCTTATCGCTAGAGACGCGGGATTCAGGTGCTTATATTTCTCCGGCGCTGGTTTTTCGAACCTTCTGGGTCTTCCAGATCTTGGCGTGACAACTCTTAGCGAAATAACCGATGCAGTCAGTAAGATAACTTCGAAGGTAAATCTGCCTGTAATGGTTGATGCCGACACAGGTTTTGGTGAAGCTCTGAACGTTAGTCGCACGGTAATGGAGCTCGAAAGAATAGGGGCCGCAGCAGTTCAGATCGAGGATCAGGTCATGCCAAAGAGGTGTGGGCATCTTTCTGGTAAAGAGGTTGTTTCTACAGAGGAAATGGTAAAGAAAATAATCGCTGCAAGACAAGCCAGTAAGGGCATTGTAATAATAGCAAGAACTGACGCCACTGCAGTCGAGGGTCTGGAAAGCGCGATAAAGAGGTCTAAGCTCTACATAAAAGCAGGTGCAGATATTATATTTCCCGATGCTCTTGAGACGAACAATGATTTCTTAAAGTTCTCAAGTCATGTGAAAGCGCCGCTAATCGCCAATATGACAGAATTTGGAAAGACGCCCTACCTTACAGTAAAACAATTTTCAGAACTGCGATACAAGTTCGTTCTTTTCCCAGTGACTGCATTTAGGGCAGCCATGAAAGCGGTAGAGCAAATTTTCGAGGAAATTGCAAGAAAGGGTACCCAAAAGGGTTTCTTGAAGAAAATGATGACACGAAAAGAATTCTACGACCTATCTGATTACTACTCCTTTGAACGGTTCGACAAAGAAATTGAGCGAAAGGCAAAAAAATTGACCAACACGAATTAATATTCGATCTCGAGGTTTCAAAAGTCATGTCAGAACCAGTATCCACAAAGGTACCTCGCGGCCTGTACGGCGTCGCCGTTACAGACACTAGCATTGCAAAAAGTGAGTCTAATGGCACCTTGGTGTATCGGGGGTATGAAATTTCAGATCTTTTTGAAAATTCTACGTTTGAAGAAACGGCATTTCTCATACTCAACGGAAAACTTCCCAATAGCAGAGAACTCCAAGAATTTTCTTTGCAATTGAAGAAAAGATCAACCCTGCCAAAGAATGTGTATGAAGTTGTAAGGGAACTGGATCGGAACGCCCACCCCATGGATGTTCTTCGGACAGCTGTTTCCAGTCTGGGAGCCGTAGAAATCGGTCTTTCTCCAAAGGAGCAGCAACTCTCCTTAATCTCAAAGATGCCGGTACTGGTGGCTAATTGTTACAGAATTTCCTCGGGCAAAGAACCAGTCCAGCCCGATTCCAATCTGAACACCGCAGCAAATTTGCTCTACATGCTTAATGGAAAGCCTCC
>DATLTL010000001.1:0-2862 GCA_035533635.1 Nitrososphaerales archaeon | reverse complement strand
GTAAGTTCATTCTCCGTAGGGCTGAGCAAGATTCCGCCAGTCTACTTTGAATCAATATTCTTTATCTCAGGATTACTGGAGTCAATATTTGGAGGCATAGTAGCCGGAAAAATTGTCAACGCATCTGCCTCAGCCGGTTTGCGGCATTCACTCGTGCTTGTTATAATCACCATAATCGTGTTCAACGCACCCATCATTGGAATATTCACAACAACGTGACGGAAATAAGCAAAAAATGATAGAATCGGAAGTGAAACAATTGTCAAAACAGGATACAGCTAGCGAAAAAGATGCATTATTGCTGAATGCTGATGTGCAAGCCATGGTTCAGAAAATGGTGGATCGGGGTATCGACTCAATATCATCGGTACTTGAGAGGGGTGGGATCGTTTATCCTATACTGAAGGAATTATTTCCGATCAAATCTGAGAAGGAGGTTTCTGATTTTCTTGATGAATTGACACGAGCTGGCATTCTGAAATCAAGGCTCGTGGACAAGGTCATATTATGTCCGACCTGCGGTAGCCCTTCGGTATACTCGAAATACAATTGTCCGAGATGCTCTTCATTTGATATTGGAAAAGCAGTGATCATAGAGCACATCAGATGCGGTTTCATTGGGTCAAAAGACAAGTTTCAAACGAAGGATGTTCTAATTTGTCCAAAGTGCAAAAACATCGTTACTGAGAGTGATTATCGTAAAATCGGGACTAGTTTCGAGTGTAAATCATGCGGATCGCGTTTTGAATCACCTAGGATGAGCCACAAGTGCAACTCGTGTGATGATGTCTTCACGTATAAGGAGGCAAGATATGAACCCTTGTACGAATTCGAGCTCTCGGAAGAAACGAGGCGCACGGTTGCGCGAGGAACACTTCCGCTTGCCTCGATAATCGCAACGATGAAGGAAAATGGATTCGATATTGGGTCGAGACGAGACATACTCGGGAAGTCTGGCGCGATGCATACCTTCGACATTGTGGCAAAAAAGAGAGACGTTGTAGTCGTAGCAAACTTTGCTTTTGAGCCAAAGGAGGAAGATATTATTGCTCTCTTTGCGAAAAAATATGATGTTGATCCAACAATCACACTCCTGATTGCTCTTACTCCGCCTACCAAGGAGGAGGAAACAGTGAGCAAAGCATATGGTGTAAAGATTATCTCCCCTGTCGCCACCAGCTCAATTGGCAAACAAATCGTTGAACTAGCAGATTCAATGCTGAAAGAGAACAACTCTGACCGAGCAAGAAAAGAATCCATCACCGAATCGATTTTAGAACCGAAAATTCAGGAAGAGATAAATCCAAAACACGAAGAAGCAAAGACATCCAAAACATCGGAATCAAAACAAGAGAAAACCGATGCTACGGAAGATTCGAAGACCGAAAGACGAAGGCGAAAGGAAGAGAATTCTTTGGAAGATACGCAATCATACACAAGTAATCCAGAGACTGACGAGGAAGAAGGACGCGAAACTATGGATGCCGAGCACGACTCGCGGAATACAGATCGAAATAATTGGGATTCAGAAAGCTTCTGAAGTTCCAAAATAATGGCACCCTAAGTTAGTTGGAAATTTCGAGTTTATCACACAATTCCTTTCGCGTGATAAACCGAAAATGTTGACCCTTGCGCTGAAGAGGAAAATTTACCACGCACCCCGCATGTCTAGGGTCTTTGTTTCGTGCAGCACGAAATTGCAAAGCAACTTTCAATCGCGCGCAACATTCTATTTTTAAGAAAATATTTGAAAAACCGAACTTGTTTCCTTAGTGAATCAAGTGACAATTCGAGGGTAAATGTGCGAACTGACACCTAGGTGTCTGGGCACCTTTTTGCCCTACTAGGTGGGGATTATTTCCGAGATTTCGACTCGATTCAGTGCTGCTTCGGAATCCACTTCCGTCTCTTCCAACCTAACATTATTATCCAATTCTTTTAGCAACGATCGTAGTGCTATTGTTTGCTCGAAAGTAAGTTTGACAGTTTTTTCGCCGGTCATTTCGTTTATTCTTTCATCATGTATGTTAAGTCGATGCTTTGGAATGGAAGCTAGTTTTGCGTATTTCCTCTGATCCTGCGAATTGTGCGAATGCGAATGATGTATTAGGTAAACTTCGTAGCTCCGTTTATGTTCTCTTACTGCCAGATACCTGTACGCCCCGCAGGTGCACTTGTCCAAGTTTAGGAAATGCTGCATGAATGTGAAACTATTAGAATTACTTTAACAGTCAGTGTAAATTATTTCATATCAAGAAGTGACAAAAGTTCAATGGCCCTTGTAAAAGTTAAAGGATGTTTCTCGTTGCCAATGAGTAATATCGAAGGCGATATCGACATAGTTATTCATTCGGGTTTTTGATTTGCCCGCTTTATCGGTGACCTATTCCAAATTAGAGAAGTTCTGCAAAGAGGAAGGTAGTTACGATTTGTCCAGACAGGATGACAAGATCATTTTAATATTTGTACCAACTTTCCCCGAAGCCGTCGAGAAGGGCGATTCCATAACACCCAAGATTACTTTGATAGGTTCACTTTCTGGCGACAAGGTGGAGTTCACTCAGGTGGAAGTGGATGACTCTTCTGGCCTGCACTTCAAAGATCAGGAAGAAGCAGGGCTCGTTTACCAAAGCTGGTTGGATTATGTTGAAGAGAATTTTTGAAGTTCTCCACTACGATGAAATCTCTCGTAAATGTTATAGATGCTTCAGCGTCTAGTGAGAACGCTGAGTAATGCTTACGATAGAAGATCTTTCCCTAGAGGGAAAAGTAGTCTTTCTTCGCGTCGATATGAACACACCACTTGAGCCGTCTACTGGCAAGTTGATGGAACTAAACAGAATCCAAGAGGCCTCTGTTTCA